>NZ_JBIUHC010000188.1:0-18156 GCF_044627735.1 Cupriavidus sp. CuC1
CATCGGCACCGTCGTGCGTGTCAACCAGAAGACCGCGTCCGTACAGTGCAATCCCGACGAAGGCCACTGGCGGGTCTTCTTCGCGCTCCTGCGTAAAGTGGTCGATCTGTAGCCGTCATCCACGAGCAGAGGAAGGCGTCAAGTCCATTACGGATGGGTTCCGCTGACGCTTACGTATCAAAGAGCGTGGCGCGGCTGGAGAGTCGACTGGGGGTACGACTTTTCCAGCGCTCGACGCGTACGCTCAGTCTGACCGCCGAGGGCCAGGCCTATTACGAGCGAGTGGCCCCCTTGCTGCGAGCTATAGACGAGGCAGACGATATCGCGGTGGGAGCCGCCAGCGTTCAGGGCCTGCTGCGCGTATCGGCTCCTCAGGAGTTCGGGCGCATGCTCATCGCCTGCTGGGCCGCCGAGTTTCTCGCGCATTACCCTGACGTGAAGATCGAGCTCCAGGTGACCGATCGTTTCGTGGATATCATCCGCGAAGGCTACGACGTCGCCGTACGGATGGGCGCGCTCAACGACAGCGAACTGATCAGCCGCAAGATCACCGACTTGAACTGGGTGATGGTGGCTTCTCCGAGCTACATCCGAAAACATGGTTTACCGCGAACCGTCGAGGAATTGGCGTCACACACGGGCCTTCGTTACGCCGTGGGAGGCAAACCATGGCCTGTTGCATTCGCCGATGGAACGACGCTATTGTTGGAGAGCCGCTTCGATACGGACGACAGCGGTTCCATACGCCGTGCCGCGCTTGCTGGCGCTGGCATTGCCTATCTGCTGCGGGTGACCGTTGCGGAGGACCTCGCCGCAGGAGATCTGGTCCAGATCCTGCCCCAGCACGCGCTGACCCGCATTCCCGCTTATGCGCTGCATGCCTTCGGCAAGCAGCTTCCCGCGCGCACCCGACTATTTATTGAATTCCTGCTCAAGAAGGCCGCCGAGGCCGACATTTGAGAGATTGCCCCCTGGCCTTTGCTGTCGGTCACCGCATTGATACGCGAGCAATCAGTTCATCCAGCCGGGACAGGAACAGCTTCAGGATGGGGGAACGGTTCGCCTTGCTGTAGCCAACGACGAGGTCGATCGTCGGCACCTCACCAGCAAGGGGGCGGCTGACTACCGAAAGGGGCATCAGATTTTCGACATAGGCTGGGATCAGCGTCAAGCCTCGTGTAGAGGCCACCAACGATCGCAGGGTTGTCAACACTTTGCGTCGGCTTGATCTGAACACCCGAGCGATCAAGGTAGTCGTCGATCACCGCGTGTAGCACCTTGGCCTTGTTCGCCATGGCAATGAAGGGCTCGCCAATAAGCTCTTGTGGGCGGATAGCGTCGCGTGACGTCAGCGGATGATCGCTGGGCATAAGCACCACAAGCGGTTCCTGGCTCACGACCCTGTAAGCGAGATCGAAGCCCGGCTCGACGCGCAGGAGCGCCAGGTCCAGCTTGCCTCGTGCAAGTCCTTCAGCAAGGTCCGGCGAGTAGTCGCTGGAAACAGTGACATCGACATTGCACAATTCGTCGCAAAGGATGTGCATGGCCTCGGGCAGCCAGGTCATTTCCTGCCCGGTGAGGAACCCAAGCGCAAACCGCTGCTTGGCTGGTTGCGCGGCCCTGCGGGCCGCTTCGACTGCAGCGTCCACCTGGCTAAGGGCCAGCCGCGCGTGATCGATAAAAGCCTTGCCCGCTGCGGTCAGCTCCACGCCGCGTGCGCTGCGGCTCAATAGTTCGACCCCGACCTGATTTTCCAGGTCTCGGATCTGCCGACTCAGTGATGGCTGTGAGGTGTGCAGCCGTCGCTCGGCCGCCACCGTCAGGCTACCTGTCTCGGCGACCGCTATGAGATACCGAAGGTGTCGAAGTTCCATTGTTCATGTATCGCGACCCCCATGCCCGGGAGGTATGTGAGTCTGCTTTTAAAGTCTTTTCCAATTTTGTCGCGAGACTGTAGATTCTCCCGCGTGGCAGCGTATTGGGGGGGCTCCTGTCCGCCCTCGGATCTTAGTGCAAGGCGCATCCCCATACCCCGCAGATCATATCGCACCGGAGTTTTTGAATCATGACCAAGCCCGTAGTCCTCATTACCGGAGCCCTGACCGGCATCGGCCGCTCCACCGCTCTGGCCTTTGCCAGGAATGGTGCTCATCTGGTTGTCTCTGGCCGCCGGCAGGCCGAAGGCAGGCACTCGAAACCGAGCTTCAGCAACTTGGTGCCGAGGTCGTCTTCATCCAGGCCGACGTCCGCCACGACGATCAGGTTCGCGACCTGGTCGATCAGACCGTGGCCCGCTTCGGCCGTCTCGATGTGGCCGTGAACAACGCCGGCACGGAAGGGCAGCCGGGGCTGGTTGTCAACCAGACCGCCGAGAGCTACGCCGCCACCTTCGACACAAACGTGCTGGGCACGCTGCTGAGCCTCAAGCACGAACTGCGCGTGATGACTGCCCAAAAGAGCGGCAGCATCATCAACATCTCCTCGACCTACGGTCATGAAGGGGCGGCCTACGCTTCCGTCTATGTCGGCAGCAAGCATGCAGTCGAGGGCTTCACCAAATCGGCCGCGCTGGAAGTCGCAACCACGGGCGTGAGCGTCAACGCTGTTGCCCCCGGCCCCGTCGACACCGGCATGCTGGACCGCTTTACCGGCACCCCCGAGAACAAGGCCGCGCTGGTCGCTACCGTACCGCTGGGCCGCGTCGGCAAGCCGGGCGACATCGCCAGCGCCGTACTCTTCCTTGCCTCCGAAGCGTCGTCCTTCATGACTGGCCAGATCGTCACCGTCGATGGTGGCAAGACCGCAGATTGAAGTTTCTGTCTCGGCATGGCGGGCGCGCCCGTCCAGGAGAAAGTAATGTCCACACATCCCGTTGTCCTCATTACAGGCGCACTGACCGGCATAGGCCGCGCTACCGCGCTGGCTTTCGCTCGTGACGGCGCATTCGTCGTCGTCTCCGGACGGCACGATGAAGAAGGCCAGAAGCTGGTTGCTGAACTTCAAAAGCTTGGTGCAGAGACGCAATTTCTCAAGTCCGACGTACGTCATGAGGACGAAGTCAGCAGCCTGGTCGATAACACTGTCGCGCGCTTTGGTCGACTCGACATGGCAGTCAACGCCGCCGGCACTGAAGGCCAGTTCGCACCAGTAACGGAACTGACTCCCGAGAACTACGCAGCCACTTTCGATACCAACGTGCTAGGCACATTGCTCTGCGTGAAGCATGAGATGCTCGCGCAAGGCAGCGGTAGCATCGTCAATATCTCATCGACGATGGGTGAGCGTGGCGCGGCGAACGCATCCCTCTACACCGCCAGCAAGCACGCGGTGGAGGGCCTGACCAAATCGGCCGCGCTTGAGGGCGCGGCATCCGGTGTGCGGGTCAACGCCATTGCCCCGGGTCCGGTTCAGACTGCCATGCTCGACCGGCTCACCGGCTCGGCCGACAGGAAAGCCGCCTTCCTCGCGAGTGTTCCCCTGAAGCGCGCGGGAACTCCCGAGGAAATCGCCGATGCCATCGTGTTCATCGCATCCGGCAAGGCGACCTTCATTACGGGCCAGATCATCCGAGTCAACGGCGGCAAGACCGCTTCATGACCATCGAGCGCCAGATGTCTAACCATCTTGCGGACGGCTCTCGGCCATTCGAGCTGGGGCCACGGACCAGTTTCTGGGTGTCGGCGGGGGTGGTCGCACATACGCTATGGACCAGCGCGGCGCCCGCCATGACCTATCGGCTGTATGCCGAGCAGTGGCAACTGACCCACACGGTGACCACCGGGATATTCGCCGTCTATCCGATCGTCGTAGTGATTGTCCTGATTGCATTCGGTGATCTCTCCGACCATTTTGGCCGTCGAGCGACGATGTTGCTCGGGCTGGGCGCGTCGTTGCTCGGTGTACTGCTGTTTGCCATTGCACCGAGCGTGTCGTGGCTGTTCGCTGGTCGCGCCCTGATGGGCATCGGCGTTGGCCTCAGCGCGGGCGCCTCGACGGCTGCGATGGTGGAGTTCAACTCGGAGGGGCAGGGGAAGCGCGCCGCATCCGTTATGGCGGCTGCACAAGCCTTCGGTTTCGCGGCCGCGCTGCTGGTAGGCGGTGCGCTGACGCAATACGCGCCATGGCCGCTGCATCTCAGCTTCTGGGTGCTGTTTGTCCTCATAGCACTGCTTTTCGCCGCGGCCTGGCACTTGCCTCGTCGCGCGGGTGAGCCGGTGGCTTGCAAGTGGCGCCCCAGGGCGCCGTCCATCCCCTGCGCCTTGCGGCCCGCGTTTGCAGTTGCGGCGCTCGCAGTGACCACTGCATATACGCATGGCGTGTTGATCTTGTCGCTCGGCGCCCAGGTAGCCCGTGACTTGGTGGGGTCACCGAATGCCCTGGTCAACGGCGCCGCGCTGGCGTTGTTCGCCGTCACGTCTGGCGTGTTCGGGATTGTGGCGCGTAGGCTAAACCCTGGCCTTGCCATGACCTTGGGCGCACTCGCGTCAGCGGCCGGCATGGCATTGCTGGCTCTGTCCACGGCTTGGCACGGACTGTGGATATTCCTGGCGGCCACGACGATGGCGGGCATCGGCTACGCCATGCTTTTTCTGGGTGGTCTCACCTTGATCAATGACTTGACCCATGCGCAACACCGCGGCGGAGTGCTCTCGACGCTTTATTTGTTCGGCTATCTCTCGCTAGGCGTGGTCGCCCTCGGCCTGGGCGTCGCGGCCACGCACGAGGGACTAGGCCTGGCGGTCGACCTTGGCGCCGGCGTGATCGCCTTGCTCAGCCTCGCAACGATCGCGCTGCTCTTGATGCAGCGAATGTGAGCCTGCATTCCACCGAACCTGCACTTCCGACGCGCTCCGAAAACGCAGGTCCCGACCTCCGCCCCGGGAGCATCTCGATTCTCAATAAAGGAAATCAACTATGACCTCCGACCTGATCAGATTCCACCACACAGCTTCCTCACCCAACTCACGACGCGTGCGCATCTTCCTCGCAGAGAAGGGGTTGTCAATACCACTCGTTCCCGTCGATCTAAGCAAGGGCGAGCAGCATTCCGAGCCATATCGGGCGATCAATCCTCGCGGGGTCGTGCCGACGTTGGTGCTGGAGGACGGTACGGCAATCGGCGAAGTGCCGGCGATCTGCAGGTACATCGAAGAAATTCACCCGAAATCACCCCTACTCGGTGACACGGCAAAGGAAAAGGCGCTGGTGGCGATGTGGGATCGGCGCGCCGAATTAGAAGGCTTCGCCGCGGTCATGGAGGCAATCCGCAATGCCGCGCCAGGTCTCAAAGGCCGCGCGATCGCTGGCCCCCACGACTACGAGCAGATCCCTGAACTGGCGGAGCGCAGCAAGCTGCGGGTGGAGAATTTCTTCGCCGATCTCGATGCCCGCCTGGAACAAGTCCCATTCGTGGCCGGTGATCGCTTCTCCGCTGCCGACATCACTGCGATGGTGGCCGTGGCATAGACATTTTGGTCTGAGAGGCGGGGCTTTCCGGGGCTACGCAGGGGTAGAGGGGGAAGCGGGGCCGTAGGCCGACGCGTCAATCCAAAGGAGAGTTTTCATGTTAAACAACGCCACCGCCGCAACCCGGACCGTCAAGGTTCCGGATGCCGATCATCCGATCACCATCGAGCACAACCCGTCTCGCGTGGTGGTAACGCTAGCCGGCCAAGTCATCGCAGATGCATGCGACGCGTTGACGCTTCGTGAGGGCGGCTACCCGGCCGTCCTGTATATCCCGAGGAAGGATGTGGACATGACGCTGCTCGAGAGGTCCGACCACATCACCTATTGCCCCTACAAGGGCGACTGCGCATACTTCTCGATCCCGATCGGCGGCGAGCGCTCGGTCAATGCGGTCTGGACTTACGAAGACCCATTCGCGGCTGTCGCACCGATCAGGGATCACCTTGCTTTCTACACCGACCGGATCGATGCAATCGAGGAATTCACGAACGGCGCAGCGAACTTCTGACCACCAGGTGAGATATCCAATGCTCTACGAAATCCGAACCTACACCTTCAAGCCGCTGCGTGGCGCCGATTGGCTCGCTTTGTACAAGAGCGAGGGGCTGGCGCTACAGCAGGAATTCCTCGGCGACCTGATTGGATTCTTCGTGACTGAAATTGGCGACATCGGCCAGATCGTCCATATCTGGGCCTACAAAGGATTTGACGATCGGCTTGCGCGTCGGGACAGGATGGCCGCCGACAGCCGCTGGCAGGAATTCGGTCAAAAGGTAAAGGCGCTAGACATCTTGGTGAGCATGGAGTCGCGGATCATGCGCCCGACGGACTTCTCACCGCTGAAGTAGGCGCAAGCACGCAGCAGCCCCATCGCGGCAAATTCTTGCCCCGGTTGGAACCTCAAATGACTGGCGTGGGACCCGAGCCCATGCCATCAACGGCAATGGTGAATACGATGTCCACCCCCCTTTTTAAGGATCTCCCTGCACCGCTCACGCGCGTACAAACGCGGCCGCTGTTCGTCATGCGCCTGGACGTCAAGCCGATGGTTGTCGTCGGCGACACGCCGGGCCCGTTTCGACGCGCAGGCATCGTGCCATCGGGGACGTTCGCCGGCGAGCGGGTGTCTGGCAATGTGCTGGACGGCGGGAGCGACTGGCAAACAGTGCGCAGTGACGGAAGCACCATGCTCGACGTGCGTCTGCTCCTCCAAACCGACGACGGCACCAACATCAAGATGTCTTACCGCGGTATCCGCCGCGGTGCCACTGAAGTCATACAGCGGCTGGAGAAGGGCGAAGAAGTCGACCCTGCAAGCTACTACTTCCGGATCAACCCCATGTTCGAGGCGCCGGCCGGCAAGTATGCGTGGTTGAACCAGGTCATCGCGGTCGGTGTGGGCCATCGGTTCGTGTACGGACCCGTCTACAGCGTGTTTGAAATCCTGTGAACAAAAGCATGAGCCAGAACAACTCTTCCAGAGAAGCACGCATCTACCTGTCCGAGTCTGGGGAGACGTTCAAGCGATCGGTCGCTGACGCCTCTGCAGATTTGCAGGCGCGCTTCAGGCGCGTTCGTGCCTATACCGACCGTCTCGTCGCACCGCTCGGGGACGAGGACAGGGTGGCCCAGTCGATGCCAGACGCGAGTCCGGTGAAGTGGCACCTTGCGCATACCACCTGGTTCTTCGAAACCTTTGTGCTCGTTGAGCACCTGCCTGGTTACGAGGTGTTCGATCCAAACTATGCGTACCTCTTCAACTCCTACTACGAGGCATTGGGTCCGCGCCAGCCCCGGCGGCACAGAGGGCTGCTGACGCGCCCGACCAGCCAGCAGATCGATGCGTATCGGCGGCACGTCAATACGCACATGGCCAGGCTGTTGGCTGCGGAGCCGGCGTCTGATCTCGAGCCGCTCGTCCTGCTCGGAATCGCGCATGAAGAGCAGCATCAGGAACTGCTGCTAATGGATGTCCTTCATCTGTTCGCGCAGTCGCCACTTAAACCCGCATATCAGGCCGATTGGCCTGCGGACGAATCCGGCCGCCCGGGCCGATTCAGGTTCCATGCCGGCGGCTTGCGCGATCTTGGCGACGACGCGTCAAAGTTCGCGTTCGACAACGAACGGCCTCGCCATAAAACGTGGATCGAGCCATTCGAAATCGGTGATCGCCTGGTCACGAATCGCCAGTGGCTACGGTTCATGAACGACGGCGGGTACACCCGCGCTGCTCTATGGCTGTCCGATGGCTGGGCGCTAGTTCAAGCTGAGCAGTGGGAAGCTCCCCTTTACTGGGAGCGCGCAGCAAACGGCACGGATTGGCGAGCGATAACGCTCGGCGGCCTTCGTGGCATCAACCCCGACGCCGCTGTCACACACATAAGCTATTATGAAGCGGTCGCTTTCGCCAATTGGGCCGGCGCACGGCTGCCGACCGAAGCCGAGTGGGAAGCCGCAGCAGGTGCGGGTCTGCTTGAGCAGGCCGAGGATGTCGCGTGGCAATGGACGCAAAGCGCGTATGGTGCGTACCCAGGGTTTCGCGCATCGGCCGATGCAGTCGGCGAGTACAACGGCAAGTTCATGGTCGGGCAGATGGTGCTGCGCGGCGGCGCGAGTGTCACATCGCCAGGCCACGCACGACACAGTTACCGGAATTTCTTCCGCCCCGGGCAACGCTGGATGTTTTCCGGGCTGCGCCTTGCGCGCGATCTGGATCCCGGGCCAAAGGCAGACGTGGAAGCCGATGGATTCGAGGCAGACATCATCGCTGGCCTCTCGGTGCATCCGAAGACGACCCCGCCAAAGTATTTCTACGACGAGGCG
Organism: Cupriavidus sp. CuC1; assembly: GCF_044627735.1. Taxonomy (NCBI): domain Bacteria; kingdom Pseudomonadati; phylum Pseudomonadota; class Betaproteobacteria; order Burkholderiales; family Burkholderiaceae; genus Cupriavidus; species Cupriavidus sp. CuC1. Next base: position 8,293 of record NZ_JBIUHC010000188.1, read on the forward strand.
GGTTCGGCTCTGTTCGAGGAAATCTGCGTGACGCCCGAGTACTACGTGACGCGGGCCGAGACAGCGTTGCTCCAAAGCGTGGCGCACGAACTTGTGTCGGGTATTGCAGCCGAGGCGGTGCTGGTCGAATTCGGTAGCGGCGCTAGTGACAAGACACGCCTGATCCTCGATGCAGCGCCGCAGATCGGCACGTATGTGCCCATCGACATTAGTCCCGACGCCCTGCATCAGGCTGCCGAGCGCATCTCCCGCGACTACCCGGCGCTTCAGGTTGCGCCGCTGGCCGACGACTTCACCCGTGCCGTGGCCTTGCCGGCACACGTTGGCCACGCACCACGCGTGGGGTTCTTCCCCGGCTCGACGATCGGCAACTTCACGCCGCAAGAGGCGATGTGGTTTCTGCGCTCAGTGCGGAGTCTGCTTGGCGCAAAAGCCCAGCTGATCATCGGCGTGGACATGATCAAGGACCCCGCGATGCTGGTAGCGGCGTATGACGATTCGATGAGCGTAACCGCCCGCTTCAACAAGAATTTGCTGGCTCGCATCAACCGTGAGTTGCATGGCGACTTCGATCTGGACGCGTTTGATCACCATGCGATATGGAACGCGCAGTTGCAGCGCATGGAGATGCATCTGGTAAGCCGGATCGATCAGCTGGTACACGTTGCTGGCCGCGGCTTCGCTTTCAAGGCCGGTGAGCGGCTGCACACCGAAAGCTCACACAAATTCAGCGTCGAGTCGTTCAGCGCACTGGCCGTATCGGCGGGCTGGGTGATCGATCGGTACTGGCTAAACGCCGCCCCGGAGTTTGCCATCTTCGGTTTAACGGCGCCCGGTTGATGGGAGGCGCCGGGCGCTGGTTCGTGTTGGCCGAGGGTAGGCAGTCAGCGCCGATATTAATCCCAGTCTGGAATGGCACATATCCGGCTTCGCGCCTTCTCGGACCGAACCGGTTTGGATAATTTTTCCGCAACCCATCGGCTCAGCCGTTCCAGGCCAATAGCTCTTTCGACCAGCGACCACTAAGTCCCATATTATGGAGGTGAATGTGTCCAAGCTTTTCTCACCGATCACAATCGGCTCTATCCCTCTCAAGCATCGCCTTGTCTTGCCGCCGTTGACCAGGCTGCGCTCCAATCCCGACGACAGCGTTAGCGACATGATGGTCGAGCACTACGCGCAACGCGCCTCGGACGGAGGTCTCATCATCATCGAGTCAGCGAACATTTCAATCCAGGCGCGGGGTTATATCGGTGCTCCAGGGCTCTATCTCGATAGCCCATATCGATGGCTATCGCGGGATCGTGGATGCGGTCCATGCAAAAGGCGGACTGGCCGTCGGGCAGATCGTACATTGCGGACGCACCTCACATACAGACATCACGGGCGGCCAGCTGCCCGTAGGACCATCTGTGATCCCCTTTGACACGGTGGCGCTCACACCGGGCGGATGGAAAGCAGTCTCGCCCCATCGCGCCATGGACCTGGAGGATATCCGCCAGACTGTGAAGGATTTCCGCGACGCCGCGCAGCGGGCCCTCGACGCCGGCCTCGACGGTGTCGAGATTCACAGCGCCAACGGCTATTTGCTCGACAGCTTCCTCTATGACGGCAGTAACATGCGAACCGATGCCTATGGGGGGGCCGTAGACAATCGCGCTCGGTTCTTGCTGGAAGTCGTAGAGGCGGTGTCCGCATTGCGCGGTGCCGACCGCATTGGTGTGCGGCTCTCGCCGAGCGGTGAGTGGAACGACATGGTCGACAGCGATCCAATGGCCACGTTCGGTCGAGTAGGCGAATTGCTCGATCAGTTCGGGCTGGCCTATCTCCACATTATCGAAGCCCGCATCAAGGGCGATGACGCCAAGGTCGGTCACGAGGACATGGAGCCGGTCGCTGCCGCGCACCTGCGGACGGTCTTCCAGGGGCCGATCATCGCGGCCGGCGGTTTAAACGGCGACAGCGCTGAGGCGATCCTGCAGAAGGGCGATGCCGACCTGGTGGCGATAGGGCGGCCCTTCACCTCAAATCCGGACCTTCCGGAACGCATTCGTCTGAAGTTGCCGCTGACGCCTTATTCTCGCTCTACCTTTTGGGGCGGAACAGAGCAAGGCTACACAGACTATCCTCGATATCGCGAACTCGAAGCACCCGAGCATTAGGGGTGTCAAACAGTCGGCTCTCCCGGATGACCTCCTAGCAAACCTGTAGTCGGCGGGGCGGCAACCCCCCCCTTACTATCTTCACTTCTCGATGATCGGCGATTTGGCCAGCGAGGCTCGGCGTGACTCGCGCCCGTGCATGAGCGTCGATGCAAGAGAATCGAGCTTGGTTCCGTCGACGACTTGGTCTGCGTCGATGTAGGCAGTGGCCAGCATCACACCGTCGCTCCCGGTCGAACCAAGCAAACGCCTGTTCAAGGCTTATTGCGACTAGGCGGGCGTACTAGCCATGCAGAGGCCCTCGGAAACCAGCCCCCCCGCCAAAGGCCTCCGGTACCACAGGGGAACCAGACGATGACAGCGAAGAACACGACCCCCGCCGCAGCCCCCGCGTATACGCTGAAGGACATCAAGACGTTCATCGGCTACGACGGATACGGCCTCGAAGCCGACGTCTACCTCGCCAAGCAGAAGGTGGCCTCGATCTACGACGCCGCCGACGGCAGTCCGCTCCGGATTGAATACGCCGGGGGGAAGCAGAAGGCGGCTCTCCACAAGTTCTCCGCGCGCTGGTACACGGAGTCGGGCGTGGAAGCCGAGCACAAGGCCATGCGCGCCGAGGTGCTGGCGAAGCACGGCAAATTCACCGACCACCACCCGGACGCGGAAGGGAAGCTCGAGTCGTGGGTCAACGCCGAGATCGACCGCATTCCACCGCGCCTCTGGAACCGCAGCCGCCCAGCCCGATGTCAACCGGGCAGACCTGCCGCCCGCTAGTCGGAATCGTTCCGGAGAGCGTGCCAAAGCGACGTCAACTCATTTGCCACCGTGGAAAATTGCAGGATGCCTTCATGGGCTTCGTCATGACGCGTGCCGCTGACGCGTCGCCAAGCGATCTCCGTCCTCTAGTTGCGAATCAGCCTGCGGGGGTTGAGCCCGCCGCGGCCAGCGCAATCGCCAGGACGAGGCTGCCTGCGACGTCGATCCAGAAGCGAATCGGTACCGTCGCGAGGTCCCGGCGGCGGCCATCGCGCAGGGTGATGTGGCCGCGCCGGTAGGTTCGCCAGCTGTGCCTGGCCAGCATGACGGCCAGCGGCCAGCAGGGGAGACAGGGCATGGTTGCTTGGGCTTCAGTGGGAGCTTTGCAGCCCCGCCGCTTTGGCGGCGAACCCATCGCGTCGCGCTTGGGCGACCTCTGTCACGCTCTGCTCCTCGTCGCGAGGCTTGGTGCTGACAGCGTCGATCGCGTCGACGCCAGCCTGCGCGGCCGCCAGCAGGCACAGCGTTCGCACAACGGAGAATGGCGGGGTAAGGTCCCGCCCGGCATGCGACGAAAACGCATCCAGGTCGTCCGCGCCCCACATCCGCGCACGAAGCCGTAACTGGGCATTGCGGTATGACGGCAGGCCTGACACGCCCTTCGATGTGTCCGTCGCCATGGCGATGAGGCCGGTCTGCTGCCGGCCATCGAGCAAACGCTGGCCTCCAGGCAGTGGCGCACGACGGTGGCAAGGTCCTCTAGAACGTGGGCCGTGGACAGGCCGTCGATACGCACAAAGAACGAGGCCGCCATCGACTCCCGATGTGCCTCGAGAAAAGCGGAAAGCCGCTTTTCTCGCGTCCGCCTTGCCTTCTTCGGGTACAACCTCTTCGAGGTCGTACACCAGCGCATCCGCGCCGGAGCGCAAGGACGCCTCCAGCTTCCTGTCGCTATCGGCAGGTACGAACAGTAGTGAGCGCAGATGGCCCGGCATATCTATTCTCGTATTTTCCCTCCAGCTTTGCGGACATCGCGACCGCCTATTCCGATACCTTGACACGCGCGACCGGGCGCCCCATGCCATGCAGTGACCTGGGCGCTTCCAAATCTCGAGCTCCGTGTCCGTCAGGATGACCGAGGCAAGGGCTCTTGCCCTTTGCGGACGAAGTGCAGACCCATCCGAAAGCACCGAATCCCGCAGCGGCACCGGTGACCCCGATTCATACTGAGCTCTGAGTGTCATCGTTAGACTCACTCGGCCGTGATCCTAGTCTGGGTGATCACATCCTTCCAACGAACGAGCTCGTCGGCATTGAGTTTCTTTAGCGCTGCGGCGGAGTATTCTTCGTCCTGCAGGAGCTGCACGCCTTGCTTGGAGAGACGGTCGCGCAAGGAAGAATCGCCGATGGCCTTTCGATAGGCGGTGTTCATGGTAGCGAGGGCAGCCACTGGTGTACCGTGAGGAGCGTAAAGGCCGTACCAGGTGACTGCAGCGAAATGGGGTATTGTCGACTCCGAGACCGTCGGAACAGCAGAGAACTGCGGCATGCGCTTGGCTCCCGACTGCGCGAGCGCACGCGCCCGCCCTGCAGTTACCTGCGGCAGGGACGAATTGCTCTGGTCAAACATAGCATCGATCCGCCCGGACACGACGTCGACCATGGCAGGACCTGCACCCTTATAGGAAATGGACGTGATGTTGATGCCTGCCTGCTGGGCGAAGAGGGCTGCAACCAAGTGAGAAGTCGAGCCAACTCCCGCATTGCCGAAATTGATGCTGCCCGGCTTGGCTTTCGCCGCGGCGATCAACTGTTCGACGTTCTTGAAAGGCGAATTTACGCCCACCAGGAGAATCAAGGGGGTATAGGGAAGCCGGAAGACCGGCTCAAAGTCCTTGATCGGGTCATATGGAAGCTTCTTGTACAGATACGGCGCGGCTGCCATCTGGCCAACATGTCCCAGAAGAAATGTGTACCCGTCGTTCTTGGACTTCGCTACTTTCGCAGCACCGATGGTGCCACCTGCGCCGCCGGTATTGTCGATGACAATTGGTTGCCCCAGGTTTTCAGCGACCTTCGCTGCAATGTTGCGCGCGAGAACGTCGGCCGGGCCTCCGGCCGAAAACGGTACAACCCAGGTGACGGCTCGCTCAGGGTATGGTGCCGCATTGGCATAGTCGGCGAGTGCAAGGGCTGCTGCGAGAACGGTAAGGGAGCTGCGCGCTATGAACGGATGGTGGTTCGTCATGATCTTTTAGGAAGTGTTTGGTCAGAAAGCACTAAAGCGGGCTGACCAGTTGGATGCGTGTCAGCGTCGTGCCGGGGCGAATGTCGAAGCCAATATCAGTGCCCTTTGTCCTAGCGACGATGATGCCGACTGTGTGCATGATGCGTAGTTCACGCGCCGGCCACCGCTCCAGACTTGCGCAGTCGCTCGATCCTGTCTGAAGACATGCCGATTTCTCGAAGGATCGCGTCGGTATCCTCACCTACCGTTGGCGCACGACGGCCAATGCCACCAGGGGTTTTGCTCAGCTTGATCGGCACACCTGTGATCGTTACTCGCTGTTGGCTACCCGGGTGATCAATCTCCACCAGCATGTCTCTGCTTCGGAAGTGCTCGTCGTGGAACACGTCATCTGCTGTGTAGACTGGACCGAAGGGAACCCTTCCGCCCAGAATGACTTTGAGTTCGTCCTTGGTCTTTTGGCGGGTGAACTCTTCCAGCGACTGGATGACGAGACCAGCGTTCCGCACTCGGGCTGCGTTGGTGGCACATTCTGCTGACTCGGCAAGATCCGCACGTCCGAATGCATGCGCCAGTTCACGCCACAGTTCGTCAGTGGCGCAAGCGATTGAAACCCAGCCGTCCTTGGTGCGGAAAAGGCCGAAAGGGCAAAGAAGCGGATGCTTGTTGCCCTCGGGGACCGGGCTGTGTCCTTCATAGGAGTGTTGATAGACGATGCGCTCCGTCAGCGCCAGGATACAGTCGACCATCGACACGTCGACAAACTGTCCTTCTCCTGTCCTGCGTGCATGGTGCACGGCCGAGAGTATGCCGATCGCCAGCATTAGCGCTGGCACCGTATCGCCAACGCCGGGCCCGATCTTGGTAGGCTGCTCAGGGGACGGTCCGGTGATTCCCATGATGCCACCCATGGCCTGCGCGACTACGTCGTATGCCGGCCACTCATAGTAAGGGCTCTCCCCGCTACGCCTATCGCCAAAGCCACGCACCGTTGCGTAAACCAACGCCGGGTTAATCTTGGCCAACTCCTCATAGGACAGGCCCAAGCGCTCCATCACGCCACCGCGAAAGTTTTCCACCACCACGTCCGCAGTGGCGACGAGTTCCTTGAGCACTTCTCGGCCTTCCGGATTCTTCAGGTCTAGGGCAATCGATGCCTTGTTGCGGTTGACACTCTGGAAATAGCCGCCGAACGAGCGGAGCTTGTCATCAGCAAGAAATGGGCCGGTGCGTCGCATGCCCTCGCCGTTTATGGGTTCGACCTTGACGATCCGAGCACCTTGGTCGGCGAGAACTTGGGTGCAGAAGGGGCCAGCGAGCATTTGCGTGAGGTCTATCACCTTCACATCGGACAGTGCGCCAGAACTGAACATCGAGTCTCCTTAGTACGTACCTAACTTCACGGCGTTGCCATGGTGGTTGACGGTTAATAGCCACAAAATGCGCGTATTTTGCGCCAGTTCTTGACCGTGATGGAATCATACATATACTATGTACGTACCTACAAGATTTTTCTGATCAAACGAGAGCAAAGGAGGTCAGCGGCATGTCGAAGAGCAGGAGTGGCAACTTTTTTGAGGATTTCCGTGTGGGGCAGTCCTTTCAGCACGGTGTGCCTCGAACGATTGGTGAGGGCGAACGCGCGCTTTACATTGGACTGACCGGCAGCCGATCGGCGCTGAATACTGCATCGACAACTGCGAAGGCGCTGGGCCTCTCGGGCGCGCCCATCGAAGATCTACTGGTCTTCAATATTGTGTTCGGTAAGACAGTTCCGGAACTCTCGCTAAATGCGGTAGCAAACCTCGGTTATGCGGATGGACGGTTTCTCGCCCCCGTTTTCGCAGGTGACACCCTGTCCGTTGCCAGCCTAGTGCTGGCGAAGAAGGAGAACTCCAACGGCAAGAGCGGGGTGGTCTACGTACGTTCCACGGCCAAGAACCAGCATGGGATCGAAGTGCTTTCGTACGTCCGCTGGGTTATGGTTCATAAGCGCGAGGCAGGGCAGCCCGCGGCGGCCTTGGCCGAACTACCGGAGCTTCCTCCCTTTGTCGAGCCTGAGAGGCTTGAAACCCCAGCCTACTCACGACCCAGTCAAGTTACTGCAGTTACCGGCTTCGGTGATCTATGGGAGGACTACAAAAAAGGCGAACGAATCGAGCACCCGAGCTCGATGACCGTAAATGAGAGCGATCACAGCATCGCCGCAAGGCTCTATCAGAACAACGCGAAGGCCCACTTCGACGCTCAGTTGATGGCACTGAGTCCTTCAGGCAAGCGCCTCGTCTACGGTGGCCACGTGATGTCAATCTGCCGCGCACTCGCATACGACGGCCTGGAAAACAGCCTCGGCATGCTCGCGATCAACGCAGGCAGCCATGTGTCGCCCGTGTACTCAGGCGACACGCTTTCATGCATGACGGAGGTCGTTGACACCTATCCCCTTGATGCCGGCGTCGGCGCGCTCCGCCTCCGCACCATCGGAGCCAAGAACGTTGGAGGGGCCGATGCCATCGTGGCTCCAGAGGCCGGCACCGGCAAGGCGACGTACGCCAAGGACGTCATTCTCGATCTCGACTACACCGTCGTTATTCCACGTAAGTAACACTGAATTGAAAGGAATCTCATGGAAAAACTGATACACCCCAAGAAAGCACTCTTTGCTGGCGAAAAGGCATTCCCGGTCCTTTCTGCCTGCGAGCACTTCGCGGGCAGCCGAAAGCTCATCGACAAAGCGCTGGCGCTGCAGATCGAGTACGGCCCTATATTTGACATCACGGCAGACTGCGAGGATGGCGCCCGAGCAGGCGAGGAGGTCGCTCACGCGGAAATGGTGGCGGAAGTTGTAGCGTCAGCGCAGAACGTTCACAAGAAGATCGGCGCCCGCATTCACGATCCCTCGCATGCGTCCTGCAAGGAGGATGTGGACATCCTCCTGTCGAAGTGCGGCCGCGAGATTGCCTATATCACCATCCCGAAGGCCACGTCCTACGAGCAAGTTGCGGGCACCGCTGCCTATATCCAGGCGACGGCCAAGCGTCTCCGCCTCGACCGCGCCATCCCGCTGCACATCCTAATCGAAACCCATGGTGCGCTGCGCGACGTGGCTCAGATCGCGACCATTCCCAATCTTGAAGTCCTTGACTTTGGCCTAATGGACTTCGTGAGTGGCCACCACGGAGCGATCGCTGCCTCGCAGATGCGTAGCCCCGGCCAGTTCGAGCACCGCCTGATCGCGCGGGCAAAGGCGGAGGTCGCAGCGGCAGCGCTGGCAAACGGCGTGGTACCCGCCCACAATGTTTGCCTGAACCTGAAGGACGCCCACGTGGTACGTCAGGATGCTGCGCGTGCTCGTAGCGAGTTTGGGTTCCTGCGGATGTGGAGCATCTATCCCGCGCAGATCAAGCCCATTGTCGAAGCGATGCAGCCCGACTTTGATGAGGTCAACGATGCCGCGGCGATCTTGCTTGCCGCCCAGAAGGCGGATTGGGGCCCAACCCAGTATAATGGCGAGTTGCATGATCGAGCGACATACCGTTACTTCTGGATCGTCCTCGAAAAGGCAAAGGCGACCGGTATGGCGGTCCCTCCGTCTGCTCTGGAGCAATTCTTCGCCTGACTTCGTCTGGAGCTAATCCGTTAAATAGCACGCACTGTTAACTGCCATAGATGCCAAAGCCCGCCACTGCCTCGTCGCGGTATATTGACCTCGCGCGAAAGCTGACCGAGGAAATCACAAGCCGTCGTTATGCCGTGGGAAGCCTGCTTCCCACGGAGGTGGACTTGGCACAGCAATATGGTGTGAGTCGGCAGACGGTTCGCGCGGCGCTGGACATTCTGCAGGAGCGTGGTTACGTGTCACGCAAGAAGTCGGTTGGAACTCGGGTCGAGAGCATGGATGCTTCCTCTCCCTACGTTCAGGTGGTGGCATCCGTGGACGACCTCGTGCGCATCGCCGCGAACGAGCGTCGAGAGATTGAATCCGTCAAGGAGGTATTGCTCGACCGCAGTACCGCGCGGCGGCTGCACGCGCCTCCGGGAAGCCGATGGTTGTTGTTCAGTGGCACGCGTGTTGATGCACGCGATGGCAAGGTCTTGGCGATCGCGAACTTCTACGTGGATGCGCGCTTTGCAGCGATTCGCGAGGAAGTCCTAGCGCGCCCGCAGACCTTGATCAGTTCGATCATCGAAACCGCATGCGACGAGGGGATTACCGATCTGGTACAGATTGCAGATGCCGTGCTGATCGACAAACCTACGAGTCAGGCACTCAAGGTTGACGAGAATTCGGCTGGCCTGCGTATTGTTCGCCACTATAAGAATATCCGAAACGAGATTCTTGAAATCAGCGAGACGATCTATCCGGCAGAGCGACGGAGTCTGTTAACGCAAATGCGGCGCACTAGGCGCGGTCTTTACTAACCTCCTTGGATCGCCGCAGTCGGCGAGTAGCAAGGATCTATCACGCCGGGTGGGACGCTGGGCTTTCGAGATGTCTCGCTGCCCACGTCCATCGCCCCTTCTTGCGTGTCCATTCGCCCCCTTGAATTGACTGAGTTCGCGGCCGGAACCCGTCCGACTTTGCTCGGCTGGATTCAGTACTACGACGGTCGATTTTGAGGGTTGGCCGCTATTCGCAAATATGTGAAGCTTCAGATATCCGCGATTACCCACACCGGCAGATTAGGCGAAGCG
>NZ_JBIUHC010000189.1:0-17706 GCF_044627735.1 Cupriavidus sp. CuC1
TCTCGCCTACCGCTTATGAGGCCAAGCCAACAGTAAAACAACCTATCAGCCTGTCCGAAAAAACTTGACCACTACAGATTTCCGCCTGGGGGCGGAAATCACGGCTACACCGAAAGGCTCTCTATTCCCGCCGGTTTGCTCCCCTCTCCCACTTGTGGGAGAGGGGCTGGGGGAGAGGGCGGGCGCTGGCTCGAAGTGAGGTGTCGCTCCCCCCACCCCCCTCCCGCCATGCGGGAGAAGGGAGAAAATCAGTGCTGGAGTCCGCTCTGCAAAGCAGTCCAGCCCAAACCAAGATCCAAGTACCCATTGATGATTCACAGAAATCTGCAGGAAGCAGCATTTGCGCCGGGCCGTTCCATCCCGGCATGGCGCGTGCTGGAGATCGTCATCGGTATCACCATGCGGGGGATTGCCGCAAAACCGCTGTTTTCCTGAGACCCATGCCAAGAAACATAGAAATCAAGGCGCATATCGACAGCGTGGACACATTGGTGCCGCTGGTTGCGCCGCTGGCCGATCATGGCCCGGAGCTGATCTTGCAGGACGACACCTTCTTCGTCTGCCCCAACGGCCGGCTCAAGCTGCGTGCCTTCCCGTCCGGCGATGGCCAGTTGATCTTCTACGCGCGCGCCGACCAGGCCGGACCCAAGGAGAGCCACTACATCATCTCGCCCACGGCCGAGCCCGATTCCCTGCGTGCCGCACTGACGGCGGCGTGGGGCGAGAACGGGCGCTTGCGCAAGGCGCGCACCTTGTTCCTGGTGGGCCGCACGCGCGTGCATCTGGACCGCGTGGAGGGGCTGGGGGATTTCCTGGAGCTCGAGGTGGTGCTGGCGCAGGGCGAGCCGGCAGAGGCCGGCGTTGCCGAGGCGCATGCGCTTCTGGGCAAGCTAGGCGTAGCGCCGGGGCAATGGATCGACGCCGCCTACGTGGACCTGCTGCGCGCGGCCGGGGCCTGAGCCGGCCTCAGACCGCGCTCGCGGAAGCCGGCGCGTACACCTGCGGATGCCCCTTCACGGGCGCGGCGCCAAAGATACGGCCTTCGCGCACTTCCAGCACGTGGTCGCCGAGGGCTTCCACGTCGTCGGGGTCGTGCGAGATCACCAGCATCGGCACTTCCAGGCTGGCCTGCAGCGCGCGCAGCTCGGCGCGCATGCGCACGCGCAGCGCCGGGTCCAGCGCGGAGAACGGTTCGTCCAGCAGCACGATGTCGGGCCGCGCCGCCAGCGCGCGCGCCAGCGCGGCGCGTTGCTTCTGGCCGCCCGAGATCTCGCCGGGATAGTTGCCGGTGATCGCGCCGAGGCCGAACGCATCGATCCAGCGCTGCGCTTCCGGGTGGTGCGTATTGCGGCGCGGGTTGCGCCAGCCGCGCTCCAGGCCAAAGGCAATGTTCTGCGCGACCGTCAGATGCGGGAACAGGGCGTAGTCCTGGAACAGGTAGGCTACGCGCCGCTCCTGCGGGCGCACATTGACGCGCGTCTCGCTGTCGAACAAGGTGCGGCCGTTGAGCGCGATGTGGCCGCTGTCGGGCGTGAGCAATCCGGCGATGGCGCGCAGCGTCAGGCTCTTGCCCGCGCCGGAGGGGCCGAACAGGGCAATGCGTTTGCTCTCCGAGTCAAAGGCGATATCCAGCCCGAAATGGCGGTCGGCGGAACCGAGCTGCTTGCGTACGGTGACGTGCATGGTCATGGCGGTCTACCGGTACATTTTGCGGGTGGGCGGCACCAGCCGCCCGGCGGCCACCAGCAGCACCACGCAGGTGACGGAGGTGACCAGCACCAGCAGGGTCGAGGTGTTGTCGTCGCCGGCCTGCACGGCCTCGTAGATGGCGACCGACAGCGTTTGCGTGCGCCCGGGCAGGTTGCCGGCCACCATCAGCGTGGCGCCGAACTCGCCCAGCGCGCGGGCAAAGGCCAGCAGCACGCCGGCGATGATGCCGCGCGACGCCAGCGGCAGCGTTACGCGAAAGAAGATGCCAGCCTCGGACGTGCCGAGCACGCGCGCGGCGTCCTCCAGCTGGGAGTCCACCCCTTCGAAGGCGGTGCGTGCCGACTTCAGCACGAGCGGGAAGGCCACGATGGTGGAGGCCAGCACCGCGCCTTGCCAGGTAAAGACCAGTTCGATGCCGAGCCGCCCGAGCCACTCGCCAAAGACGCCGCGGCGCCCGACCAGCACCAGCAGGTAGTAGCCGAGCACGGTGGGCGGCAGCACCAGCGGGAGCGTGAGCAGGGCGTCGACCACGTCGCGCGCGGCCGATTGCCAGCGCGATAGCGCAAAGGCCGCGCCCACGCCGAGCACGGCATTGAGCACGGTGGCCCAGCCCGCTACTTTGAGCGAGAGCGAGAGCGGGACCCAGACAGCTTCCAGGGAGGTCATCAGCATGGACGCCTGCCGGCGAAGCCAGGCAGGCGGTGAGGTGGATTCAGGTTGGCGGCGCGCGCAGGCGCCGGGGCTGCGGGTAAGGACTACGGATTATGGCTTACGGATTACGGCTCACGGCTTACGGCTTGAGAAATCCATACTTGGCCAGCACCGCTTGCCCTTCCGGCGAGGTCACGTAGCCGAGGAATGCCGCGGCTTCGGCGGGCTGCTTCGATTGCGAGGTGATGGCGATCGGATAGGTGACCGGCTGGCGCGTCGGCACCCGCAGCGCCACCTTGACCTTCTCCGGCATGATCGCCGCATCGGTGGCAAAGACGAAGCCGGCATCGACTTCGCCGCGGGCCACATAGTCCAGGCTCTGGCGCACGTTCTGCGCCATCACGCCCTTGGCCGATACCGCATCCCACACGCCCGCCGCTTCCAGCGCGCCCTTGGTGTAGCGGCCCACCGGCACCGACGCCGGGTTGCCGAAGGCCACGCGCTTGAACTCGGGGCGGGCCAGGTCCTGCAGCTTGCTCAAGTCCAGCTTGCTGTCCGCCGGCACGATCAGCGCCAGCTGGTTGGCCGCGAAATCGCGGCGCGACGCAGGCTGCACCACGCGCTCGGCCACGGCCTTGTTCATGGCGTCCTGGTCGGCCGAGGCAAACACATCGGCCGGCGCGCCGTTGACGATCTGCTGCATCAGCACGTCGGAGGCACCGAAGTTGAGGATCACCTTGGTCTGGGGATGCGCGCGTTCATAGGATTCGGCGAGCGACTTGAAGGCATTGGTCAGGCTGGCCGCGGCGGAGACCACCAGGTCGGCGCCGAAGGCGGCCGGCGCGGACAGCGCCAGCGTGGCGGACAGCAGCAGGCCGGCCGCCAGCGCGGCGGTCCGTCGGGCGCCGCGCGGTGGGCGGGACTGGGCAGGCTGCGGAGCGGAGATCGGGTGCATGGGCATGGCGGGGCGAGGGTTGGAGGGCAGGCGGGGCAAACAGGAAGTGTCCGCCAAAAGCGCAATATATGACGGTATATAACGCGGCGTCAATGGCACTTCTGGTCAGGACAGGGCATATGGGCAGAGTCCCCCGCTCCGCGCCCCACCCGATGGTGGCCGTCACGACGGTGTAACGCGCGCGTCACTCTGCTGCCATTTGCGCTCGGGACAATGTCCGGCTCCAGGCACAACAAGAAAGAAGGGAGCCACAAATGCACCGCCGTCCGACCGACGTTCTACCTGCGCGCGCCGCGCCCGCTTCGTCCCCCATCCTCGCCGTGTCCACCGTATCCACCGTATCCACCGTGGCCGCGGTCGCCGCCGCCATCGCGGCCACCGCGCTGCTGGCCGCCTGCGGCTCCGACGACAGCCCCGCCAGCCCCGGCACGGGCACCGGTGTCACGCCGCAGGCCGATAGCGTCTCGGCCGGCACCAAGGCCACGCTGGCCTTGCTGGAGACCACTGACCTGCACACCAATGTGCGCAGCTACGACTACTTCAAGCTGGCCGAGGACAAGTCCTTCGGCTTCGAGCGCGTGGCAACCCTGATCAAGCAGGCGCGCACCGAGTTTCCCAACACCTTGTTGCTGGACAACGGCGACACCATCCAGGGCACGGCGCTTGCCGACTACCAGGCCCAGGTCAACCCGCTCAAGTGCGGCGAGACGCTGGCCATGTACAAGGTGATGAACGCCGCGAAGTTCGACGGCGGCGGCATCGGCAACCACGAGTTCAACTACGGCCTGGGCTACCTGAACCAGGTCACGGGCAACCGCTTCAACGTGGATGGCCTGCCCGACCCGACCGTGCAGACGCCGTGCGCCGGGCCGGCCTTCCCGCAGGTGCTGGCCAACGTGTACAGCGTGCGCACGCGCGCGCCGCTGTTCCAGCCGTACACCATCATCACCCGCCAGATCACCGCCACCGGGCCCGACGGCAAGGCCGTCACGGTGCCGGTCAAGGTCGGCATCATCGGTTTCACGCCGCCCGCGATCATGAGCTGGGACAAGCGCTGGCTCGACGGCAAGGTCTACACGGAGGGCGTGAAGGAAACCGCCGAGAAGTTCGTGCCTGAGATGCGCGCCAAGGGCGCCGACCTGGTGGTGGTGATCTCCCACGGCGGGCTCGATGCCTCCGCTTACTCGCCCACCATGGAGAACGGCAGCTGGCACCTGTCCAAGGTGGCCGGCGTGGACGCCATGCTGATCGGCCACTCGCACCAGGTCTTCCCCGATGCCACCAGCACGGTAGCGCAGTTCAACCTGCCGGGCGTGGACAAGGTGCGCGGCACGGTCAACGGCGTGCCCACGGTGATGGCCGACTACTGGGGCCGCCGCCTCGGCGTGATCAAGCTGCAGCTGGCGCATGACGGTTCCCGCTGGGTCGTAGACAAGAGCGCCACCACGGTGGAGGCGCGCTCGATCCAGAACGCCGACAAGAGCTATGTTGCCCCCGATGCCACCGTGGCCGCCGCGGTCGATGCGGAGCACCAAGCCACCATCGCTTATGTGAAGACGCCAATCGGCACCACCGACTACCGCATGAGCACGTATTTTGCCGATGTGGGCGATCCCGGCGCGATCCAGATCGTCAACCAGGCGCAGGCGGCCTACGTGAAGGACTACATCGCCGCCAACCTGCCGGCGCTGGCCGCGCTGCCGGTGCTGTCCGTCTCCGCGCCGTTCAAGAGCGGCTTTGGCGGCGGCAATGACTACACCGACGTGCAGTCCGGCAACCTCGCCATCAACAATGCGGCCGATCTCTACCTTTACCCCAACACCATCTACGCGGTGAAGGTGAGCGGCAGCGACGTCAAGGCGTGGCTGGAGACCGCCGCCAAACGCTTCAACCTGATCGATCCGGCCAAGACCGCCGACCAGCAGCTCATCAGCAGCTTCCCTGGCTATAACTTCGACATGTTCACCTCGCCCGACCTGCAGTACGAGATCGACGTGACGCAAGCCGAAGGCAGCCGCATCAAGAACCTCGCTTACAAGGGCGTGCCGCTCGACGCCAGCCAGCAGTTCATCGTAGCCACCAACAACTACCGCGCCAGCGGCGGCGGCAATTTCCCCGGCCTGGACGGCAGCAAGACGGTCTATGCCTCGCCCGACACCAGCCGCGATGTGCTGATCGCCTACATCAAGAAAGCCGGCTCCATCACGCGCGCCGCCAACGGCGCCGCGCGCAGCTGGCGCTTCACCAAGGTGGCCACGGCCGGCAAGGTGGTCTTTGCTTCTGCGCCGAACCAGCTGGCGCAGGCACAAGCCGCGGGCCTCGCCAATATTGCGCTGGAGCAGGCGAGCTACGACACCACCAAGAACCTGTCGCTGTACAGCGTCGACCTCAACCAGTAAGGCGGCAATGACCACGGCAATGAAGGGAACGATGGCGCCGGCACGCAGCGCGCCTGGGCGTCGCCAGGGCCGCCAGCGCCGCCTGCATCCGGTCATCGCTGCCGCGCTGGTGGCGGTCGCGGTGGCGGCAGGCTGCGTGGGCGGGGCTTCGGCGTGGCGCGAGCATGCCAGTGCGCGCCACGCGCAACTTGCCCAGTGGCAGACGCTGGCGGGCTCGGCCGCAGACGCGCAAGCGCTCGCGGCGTTGCAAAAGGCGGCGCAGGCGGGGGAGGTCGCGGCCCAGGCCGCGCTCGGTGAGGCGTTGTGGGCAAGCGGGGATGCGGCGACGCATGCCGAAGGCCGGGACTGGCTGAAGCAGGCTGCCGTGGCGGGCGACGCGCGCGCGCATTTCGTGCTGGGCAAGGCGGCCTTCCTCGGCGATGCGCAGCGCTCGACCGACGTGGCGGCGGCCTGGCACCACTTCGAGCTGGCCGCCGCTGCGGGCAATACCGGGGCGGCGTACTACCTCGGCTTGCTGCACCGTGGCGGCTATGGCCGCACGCCGGACCCGGCCGCGGCCGCGCGCTGGTTCGAGCTGGCCGCAGATGCCGGCGTGGCGCAGGCGATGTTCATGCTGGCCAACGCCTATCGCGAAGGTGCGGGGGTGCCGCGCGACGAGGGCCGCGCGGTGGCGTGGTACGAGGCCGCGGCCGAGCGCGAGCATCCGGAATCGATCCAGGCGCTGGCGATGGCCTATCGGTATGGCGAGCTGGGGTTGAAGCGGGATGAGGGCAGTTTTCGCGCGCATCTGGCGGAGACCGCGCATGCGCTGAAGCATCCGGCTCTGGTTCCCTGAGCCGTTGGGTCCTGGAGCGCGGGCGGCGGCGAGGCGGCGTGCGTGGATGCCACCGCCGCCGCCCGGCCGCGCAAGGGGGATCGGGCTTGGCCGATCTCGCTCAGTCGATCTTGATGTCCGCCGCCTTCACCACCTTCGCCCACTTCACGATCTCGCTGCGCTGGAACTCGGCAAACTGCTGGGGCGACATCCCTGACGGCTCCATCCCCAGCTTTTCCAGCCGCGCCTGCATGTCCGGCGTCTTGATGATCGCCGAGATCTCCTTGTACAGGCGGTCCACGATCGGCTTGGGCGTATTCGCCGGGGCAAAGATGGCTTGCCAGGATTCCAGTTCGTAGCCGCCGACGCCGGCCTCGGCCATCGTCGGCACGTTCGGCATGCTCTTGATGCGCTTGGCGGAAGTCACCGCCAGCGCCCGCAGCTTGCCCGAATCGATATGCTGGGCCGCCACCACGGTGGTGTCGAACATCATCGGCACCTGCCCCGCCATCACATCCTGGATCGCCGGGCCGCTGCCCTTGTAGGGAATATGCGTGATCTTGATGCCAGCCAGGCTCTGGAACAATTCGCCGGCCAGGTGCTGCGAGGTGCCATTGCCGGCGGACGCGAAGGCGAGCGTATCCGGCTTGGCCTTGGCTTCGGTCACGATGTCCTTCACCGTCTTGAACGGGCTGCCGGCGCCGACCACCAGCACATTGGCATTGGTGCCGATCAGCGTGATGGGGGCGAAGGACTTGACCACGTCGTACGGCATCTTCGGGTACAGGCTGGCATTGATCGCGTGCGAGCTGATGGTGCCGCCGAGGATGGTGTAGCCATCGGGCGCCGCCTTGGACGCGTAGTCGGAGCCGATATTGCCGCCGGCGCCGGGGCGGTTCTCCACCACCACCGTGGTGCCGAGCGCCTGGCCAAGGCGCTGGCCGATCAGGCGCGCCAGGGTATCGGTGGTGCCCCCGGGCGGGAAGGGCACCACGTAGGTGATCGGCTTGCTGGGCCAGCTGGCCTGGGCGGAAGCGGTCAGCGGGAGGGCGGCGGCAGCTACGGTCGTCGCGGCGGCCAGCAGCGCAAGGGCTTGGCGTTTCATGGGGTTGGGTCTCCTCGGTTTTTCTTGGGACGGTGCAGCGTCAATGGATTTCCGGCTCGCCGCTCTCCGGGGCGTCGACCGGTTCCAGGAAATCAAAGTCGCAGCCCTTGTCCGCCTGGCTGACATGGCGCAGGTAAAGCTTGCCGTAGCCACGCTCGAACTTGGGCACGGGCGCGACCCACGCAGCGCGGCGGCGCGCCATCTCCTCGTCGCCGATCAGCAGGTTGAGCTTGCGGGCCGGGACATCCAGCTCGATCGGGTCGCCATCGCGCACAAAGGCGAGCGGGCCGCCAACATAGGATTCCGGCGCCACGTGCAGCACGCATGCGCCGTAGCTGGTGCCACTCATGCGCGCATCGGAAATACGCACCATGTCGCGCACGCCTTGCTTGAGCAGCTTCTGCGGAATCGGCAGCTGGCCCCATTCCGGCATGCCTGGGGCGCCTTGCGGGCCGGCGTTCTGCAGCACGATCACGCAGGTCGCGTCGATGTCCAGCGCTGGGTCGTCGATGCGCGCCGCCATGTCGTTGTAGTCGCGGAACACCACGGCGCGGCCGGTGTGGCGCAGCAGGTCCTGCTGCGCCGCGGGGGGCTTGATCACGGCGCCGTCCGGGGCGAGGTTGCCGCGCAGTACCGCCAGGCCGTCGCTGGCCACGAGTGGCTTGTCGCGCGGGCGGATCACGTCGTCGTTGAAGACGCGGGCGCCTTCCAGGTTCCCGCCGAGCGTGCGGCCGTCGACGGTGAGCGTGCGCGTATCGAGCAGGTCGCCCATCTGCGCCAGCATCGCGCGCAGGCCGCCGGCGTAGTAGAAGTCTTCCATCAGGTACTGGCCCGACGGACGGATATTGGCCAGCACCGGCGTGCCGCGCGCGAGCGCGTCGTAGCGGTCCAGCGAGAGCGCATGGCCGGCGCGGCGCGCCAGGGCGATCAGGTGGACGATGGCATTGGTGGAGCCGGACAGCGCCAGCGCGGTGCGCACGCCGTTGTCGATGGCGGCAGGCGTGACGATCTCTGACGGCTTCAGGTCCTGCCACACCATCTCGACAATGCGCCGGCCCGACAGCGAGGCCATCTGTGCGTGGCGCGAATCCGGCGCGGGAATCGACGAGGCGCCGGACAGGCACATGCCAATGGCCTCCACCACGGCCGTCATGGTCGACGCGGTGCCCATCGTCATGCAGTGCCCGGGCGAACGCGCGATGCCATCCTCGATGCCCTGCCAGTCCTGCTCGGTGATATTGCCCGCGCGCAGCTCGGCCCAGTATTTCCACGTATCCGAGCCCGAGCCCAGCGTGACGCCATTCCAGTTGCCGCGCAGCATCGGCCCGGCCGGCACGAAGATGGTCGGCAGGTCCATCGCCAGCGCGCCCATCAGCAGGGCGGGGGTGGTCTTGTCGCAGCCGCCCAGCAGCACGCAGCCATCGGCAGGGTAGGAGCGCAGCAGCTCCTCCGTCTCCATCGCCAGCAGGTTGCGGTACAGCATGGTGGTGGGCTTCTGGAACGGCTCGGACAGGCTCATCGCCGGCATCTCCACCGGGAACCCGCCGGCCTGCCAGATGCCGCGCTTGACCTCTTCGGCACGCTGGCGGAAGTGGCTGTGGCAGGGGTTGATGTCGCTCCACGTGTTGATGATGGCGATCACCGGCTTGCCGGCGTAGTCGGCGCGGTTGTAGCCCATCTGCGCGGTGCGCGAGCGGTGGCCGAAGGCGCGCAGGTCGTTGGCGCCGTACCAGCGGTGGCTGCGCAGTTCCTCGGGGCGCTTGGCGGGCCGGTCTTGCCTGTCTTGCCGGTCTTGTGGCGCGGAGTTGGCGGGGGGTGTGGGCATGGGCTGTCTCATCTGATTGGTAGCGTCGTGTCGACGTCTGTTTTTTGTCCGGCCTCGGCGTGCGACGGCGGTGCTTCCCCGGCCCCGAAGACAGCAGATGATAGCGCTGTCATTTGTCGATCACAACGCATGCCTGCTCGGGGTTAACCCGTCGCGCGGGCCGGCATTGCAGCCCGCCCCGCGGCGCCGGCGCTATCATGGCGGCCACGCTGGCCGTGCCGACCCTGCGGCCAGCTGGCTTTTATTGCTTCCTTCACCACATTCATGGCCTCATCCCGCAAGCCGACCACCCCTCGCACCGCGCCCCCGCCAGCTCCCGCGGGCCGCGCCACCGGCAGCGTCACGCTGGCCGACGTGGCCAAGATCGCGGGCGTCTCGCCGATCACCGTGTCGCGCGTGGTCAACCAGCCCGGGCTGGTCTCGGCGGGTACCGTGGCGCGCGTGCAGGAGGCCATCCAGCGCACCGGCTATGTGCCCAACCTGCTGGCCGGCGGCCTGGCCTCGCGGCGCAGCCGGCTGATCGCGGCCATCGTGCCGACCATCGCCAACTCGATCTTCGCGGACACCATCCAGGCGCTGACCGACCGCTTCTCGCAAGCGGGCTACCAGATGATGCTGGGCCTGTCGGGCTATGCCGCCACGCGCGAGCAGGACCTGCTGGCCGCCATCCTCTCGCGCCGCCCGGACGGCATCGTGCTGACCGGCATCGCGCACACCGCCGACACGCGCCGCCGCCTGCTGGGCGCGCGCGTGCCGGTGGTGGAGACCTGGGACATCACGCCCACGCCGATCGACATGCTGGTGGGTTTCTCGCACGAGAAGGTGGGACAGACGGTGGCCGAGTTCCTGTATGCGCGCGGCTATCGCAAGCCCGCCATCCTGTCGGCCAGCGACCAGCGCGCCGAGTCGCGCCGCCTGGGCTTTCTCGAGGCCTTCGGCCGCTACGGCATCACGGAAGTGCCGAGCAGCATCGTGCCGGCGCCGTCCAGCCTGGGGCTGGGCCGCGAGGGGCTGGCGCGGCTGCTCGACGGCGGCGCGCGGCCGGACGTGGTGTTCTGCAGCTCGGACACGCTGGCGCAGGGTGCGCTGTCGGAAGCCCGCGCGCGCGGGCTGAAGGTGCCGGAGCAGCTCGCGGTGATGGGCTTTGGCGACCTCAACTTTGCCGCGCACACTTACCCGTCGCTCTCGACCGTGCGCATCGACGGCCCGGCCATCGGCCGCACCGCCGCCGAATGCCTGCTGGCGCGCATCGACGGGCGCGAGGTGGGGGAGCGCATCATCGACCTGGGGTTCGAGGTCATCCAGCGCGACAGCGCCTGAGTCGAGCGTCCTGCGCTGCGGCGCGGCGCAGGACGCGCTATGATCGCGCTACCATCCAACGCCGCAACCTTTTCCCTCGCCTCGCACCCATGTCCCAAGCCACGCTTATCCAGATCGGCCCCCTCGCGCCGCAGATCAATTCCCGCCTGCGCGAGCAGTACCAGGCCGTGCCGCTGTGGGAGCAGGCCGAGCCGCTGGCGTGGCTGCGCGAGCACGCGCAGCAGGCGCGCGTGGTGGTGACGTCGGCGCGCCACGGCATCACCGCCGAGGCGATCGCGGCCATGCCGAAGCTCGAAGCCATCGTGAGCTTTGGCGTGGGCTATGACTCGATCGCGCTGGACGCGGCCCGCGCACGCGGCATCCAGGTCAGCAACACGCCCGACGTGCTCAACGATTGCGTGGCCGACCTCGCCTTCGGCCTGCTGCTCGACGCCGCCCGCGGCATCGCCCATGGCGACCGCTTCGTGCGCGCCGGCAAGTGGGGCAAGGACAACTTCCCGCTGACCACCCGCGTCTCCGGCAAGAAGCTCGGCATCCTCGGCCTGGGCCGCATCGGCGAGAAAGTGGCGCAGCGCGCCACCGGCTTCGGCATGGACATCGCGTACCACAACCGCCGAGCGCGCGACGGCGCGCCGTGGCGCCACGAGCCGGACCTGAAGGCGCTGGCCGGCTGGGCGGATTTCCTGGCTGTCACTTGCGTGGGCGGCCCCGAGACCGAAGGGCTGGTGTCCGCCGAGATCATCGCGGCGCTGGGCCCCAAGGGCATCCTGGTCAATGTGTCGCGCGGCAGCGTGGTGGACGAAGACGCGCTGGTGGCGGCCTTGCGCGACGGCCGCCTGGGCGGTGCCGGGCTGGACGTGTTCCGCGCCGAGCCGGAAGTGCCTGAGGCGCTGTTCGCGCAGGACAACGTCGTGCTGGCCCCGCATGTGGCCAGCGGCACGCATGAAACCCGCGCCGCCATGGCCGGCCTGGTGTTCGACAACCTCGATGCGTTCCTCGGCACGGGCAAGGTGATCACGCCGGTACTTTGACGCGCTGGCCGGCCCCTCGCGTACCGCGCCGGTCCTATACTGGATCAGGCGCCCGCTGCCCTGGCGGCGCCATCTCACCTCACGCGTCAGGAGGCAATGATGGGACGCAAATATATCGATTGCCGCGAGTTTCCGAGCCAGTCCAAGTGCACGGTGGCATTGAGCGCCGACACGGAAGACGAACTGCTCGAAGTCGCGGTCCAGCATGCGGTGCAGGTGCACCAGCACCAGGATGGCCCCGAACTGCGGCAGATGCTCAAGAGCGCATTCAAGGATGTCTCGCCGCCCGCGTGAGGCCCGGGGGCACGAACGCAGGCCGCCGCCCGGCGAGGGGCGGTGGGCTGCGGTTCAGGTCTGACGTTGGGTTTGAAGCTGTCGCAAACGCTTCAAACACATGCGCTATGCTCAGCAGCATCAACGTCCGCCATCCCGCCCACGCTCAATGAAAACCATCTACCTTGCCGGCTTCGACGTATTCCGCAAAGACGCCATCGCCTATGGCGAGACCCTCAAGGCCCGCTGCGCCCATTACGGCTTCCTCGGCCTCTACCCCCTTGACAAAGCCGCCCCGGCGGGCCTTTCCGGCCCCGATACCGCGCGCTGGATCTACGAAGCGAACATCAACCTGCTGCGCCGCGCCGACATGGTGATGGCCAACCTCGACGATTTCCGCGGCCCGGGCGAGCCGGACTCCGGCACGGCGTTCGAGGTGGGGTTCGCGATTGCGCTGCAAAAGCCGGTATGGGGCTACAGTGGCGACCGCGGCACGTTGCTGGACCGCGTGGCCGTTGCCACCGATGCAACGCACGGCAAGGGCGAGCGGCTCGATGCGCGCGGCTTCGTGGTGGAAGATTTCGGCCTGGGCAAGAACCTGATGCTGGCCTGCTCGGCCAAGCTGGTGGCGGGAGATGCCGAGGCATGCCTGGCGGCCATGGCCGAGGCGGAGCGCCGGCGCAGTTGCCGGGTCGCGTGGGTGCCGGCGGAGGATTGATGCTGGCGCGGGCGGGACCTGCGTCCCGCCGCGCCGCTACTTCACCGTGCCTCGGCGCAGTGTTTCCACGCCGGCCGCGATATCGTCCGCGGTGCTAGCCACGATCTGGCGGTAAGCCGCCACTACACCGTCCACCGCGCCTGGCGCGGGCAGCTCGGCCTGCGTGCGGCCGGCCTTGACCTTGCCGTCGGGCAGGCGGCGCACGGTCCAGTTGATGACGGCGCCGGCGCGCTGGCCCACGTCCGCATCCAGCCGCACCACTTCGGTGGTGATGCGAAACACAGGCTCCACTTCCGACAAGCCTTGCTGGTAGGTATCGACCGCACCCAGCCTGGCCTGCAGTTGCTGCGACAGCGCGTCGCGCAGCTCATCCGGCAGCGGCGCGGACCAGCGCGACAGGTCCAGCAGCCTTAGCTCGTTGCCATCCTTCCCGTCACGCACCACAAGCTGTGGCCGGTTGAGGCGTTCAGGCACCCGCACCGGCGCAACCTCGATCCACACTGGCTGTGCCTGCGGCGCCCGCGCCGGCGCAGCGGCCTGTCCTTCAGGGCTGGTAGCGGTAGCGGGACCCTGGGCCAGCGTGTAGTAGCGCGGATCGGGCGAGGCACAGCCCGCCAGCAGCGCGGCGGCGAGCGAGAGGGGCAGCAAAAGGCGGTGGCGGGTCATCTCTATGCGGGTCATCATCATTTCTCCGGCTTGCCGCGCACCAGGGCTTCGGGGTGGCGTTCCAGGTATTCGGTCAGCGTGCGCAGCGACACCGCGGTGCGCGTCAGCTCCTGCATCATGCGGCGCGTGTCTTGTTGCAGCGGCGCATCCGAGGCGAGCGTGCCGTTGGCGGAATTCAGCGTCTTGCGCGCGTCCTGCAGCGCGGCCAGCACTTGCGGCGCCACGTCGCCGTTGAGCTGGGCGACCAGCTTGTCGGCGCTGGCCATCATGGTGTTGAGCGTGGCCATCGACGTGCGCAGGTCCTGGCCGATCTGGTCGAACGGCACCTTGTCGATCTTGTTGACGATATCGCCCAGCTTGGCCTGCAGCTCGTCGAACGCGCCCGGCGTGGTGGGCAGCTCAGGCATGGGGCCATCCGGGTTGACGCTGGCCGGCGGCGCCTTGGGGAAGAAATCCAGCGCCACATAGAGCTGGCCGGTCAGCAGGTTGCCGGTGCGCAACTGCGCGCGCATGCCGCGCTTGATCAACGTCTGGACGATATTGCGGGCGCGGTTGATGTCCTCCATGTCGCGCGCGCGAAAGCCCATGCGCGAGGGATACAGTTCCACCACCACCGGCAGGCGGAAGGCCTTCTTCTCACTCTGGTATTCGATGCCGATCGAGCGCACCTGGCCCACGATCACGCCGCGGAAATCCACGGGCGCGCCGGGCGACAGGCCGCGCACGGACTGGTCGAAGTTCAGCACGGCGAGCGAAGGCGCGAGTTCTTCTGGCTCCTTCATCGCCTCGGTCTGGTCGCTGGCCAGCAGGAACTGGGTGTTCTCGTTGGCGGCATCCGTTGCCTTGGAGTCGTCCGGGGCCTGGAAGGCCACGCCGCCCAGCAGGACCGTCACCAGCGATTGGGTGTTGAGCTTGAAGCCGCCGGCATCGAGCTTGATGTCCACGCCGCTGGCATGCCAGAAGCGCGAGTCGGCCGTGACCAGCTGGTCGTAGGGCTTGTTGATGAACACGCGCAGCGACAGGTCGCGCCCGTTGGGCTCCAGCTGGTAAGCCACCACCTGGCCGACCTGCACGCGGCGGTAGTAGACCGGCGAGCCGATGTCGAGCGAGCCGAGATCGGTGGCGCGCAGCACGAACTGCTTGCCGGAGGCGTCGGTGGTGACGGCGGGCGGCACTTCGAGGCCGGTGAAGTCGCGCACGCGCTCCTCCGACTTGCCGGCGTCAACGCCGATATAGGCGCCGGACAGCAGCGTTTCCAGCCCAGAGATGCCACTGGTGGCAAAGCGCGGGCGCACCACCCAGAAGCGCGTGTCCTTGGCGGAGAAGCTCGCTGCATCCTGGGTCAGGTCGATCCTGGCGATCACGTGCGAGCGGTCGCCGGCGAGCCGCACGGACTTGACCAGGCCGATGTCCACGTCCTTGTAGCGTACCGGCGTCTTGCCCGGGACGAGGCCCTCGGCGGTGCGGAACGTGACCGTGATCTGGGGGCCGCGCTCGGTGAGCGTGTGGATCAGCAGCGACAGGCCAACCACCGCCGCCACGATCGGGATCAGCCAGACCAGCGAGGGCAGCCAGCGCGCCCGGCGGCGGCGCTCGGGCGCCGGTGGCTGCGACGGCGAGGAAGGAGAGGGAGGAGACGGGTCAAGGTCAGGCATCGTTTGTATCCATCGAATCCCACAGCAGGCGCGGGTCGAAACTGAGTGAAGCCAGCATGGTGAGCACCACCACGGAGCCGAACGCCATGGCGCCGGCGCCCGGGATGATGGTGGCGAGCGCCCCGGCCCGCACCAGCGAAGCCAGCAGCGCCACCACGAAAATATCCAGCATCGACCAGCGGCCGATGAGTTCCACCAGCCCGTACAGCTTGGTCTGCTGGCGAATCCGCCAGCGCGAGCGGAAGTGCACGGACAGCAGCAGCAGCGTGAGGATGATCATCTTCAGCAGCGGCACCACGATGCTGGCGATCAGCACCACGATGGCCAGCAGGTTGGAGCCCGACAGCCACAGGTAGACCACGCCGGAGAAGATGGTGTCGCGCTGCGTGCCCAGGATGGACTGCGTCACCATCACCGGCAGCAGGTTGGCGGGAAGATAGAGGATGAAGGCGGACAGCAGGAACGCCCAGGTGCGGGTGAGGCTGTCCGGCTTGCGGTGATGCAGCGTGGCGCCGCAGCGCGGGCAGGGCTCGCCTTCCATCGTGCGCGGGCTGAGCGCATCGCAGGCGTGGCAGGACACCAGGCCCATCGAAGTGGCGGTGGGCACCTGTGGCAGGGGCTTGGTTTCGTCGTCGTCGGTCAGCTCCGCCACCACCTCGGCGGCCAGGCGGCGCGAGCGCGCCAGCGCGGCGGCGCCCACCGGGAGCTTGGGGGTTGGGGCGCTCATCGGGGCGGCTCCTCCTCCAGGTGCTGCCAGAGATCGCGCGGATCGAACGACAGCATCGCGGCCAGCACGATCACCAGTGCGGCGAACGACCACAGCGCCACGCCCGGCAACACCTGCGCCATGGAGGAGAGCTTTACCAGCGTGACCAGCACGCCAATCATGAAGACTTCGATCATGCCCCACGGCCGGGTTTGCCGGATGCCGCGCACGATGCGCTCGAAGCCCGGCGGCATCCGGCGGCGCGCCATCGGCACCAGCAGGTAAAGCATCATCAGCATCTCGGACAAGGGAAACAGGATGGTGGTGGCGAACACGATCACGGCCACCAGTGCCATGTTGTCCGCGTAGAGCGCCTGCACCGCGCCCCACAGCGTGGTTTGGGTGCGCACGCCCTTGAGATCCATCTCGACGATGGGATAGGCGTTGGACACCATGAACAGGATCAGCGCGGCAATCGCCAGCGGCAGCAGCCGGGCATAGGCCCGCGCGCTATCGCGGTAGAGCTGGCCGCCGCAGCGCAGGCACAGCGCGCGCTCGCCCGGCTCCAGTTCGGCGCGCTGGTAGACCGCATCGCAGTACTCGCAGGCCACCAGCCGGGCCAGCTCGGCCTGGGTGGGCGCGGGCGGCGCCAACGGTTGCGGTTCGGGACGGCTGGCTTCGCTCATGCCTTGCCGGAACCCGCCACGTCCTCGGCGGTGGTGATGGGCTTGCCTTGCGCCAGCGCGGGCGGCGGGTCGGCCAGGTGCTCCGAGCCGATGGTCCAGTCGCGCAGCAGCGCGTAGGCCACTGCCAGCAGCGTCGGGCCGATGAAGACGCCGAGGAAACCGAAGGCCAGCGCGCCGCCAAACACGCCCAGCATCACCCAGATCAGTGGCATGTCGGTGCCCTTGCTGATCAGGAGCGGCTTGATGACGTTGTCGGCCATGCTGACCACGCCCACGCCCCACACCACCATGAAGATGGCCCAGCCCAGCGAGCCGGTGTGGTACAGCCAGAGCGCGGCGGGAATCCACACCAGCGGCGGCCCGACCGGGATCACGGACAGGAAGAAGGTAATGAAGCCGAGGATGGCGGCGCCGGGCACCCCGGCGATCCAGAAGCCGATGCCGGCCAGCAGGGCCTGCACGAACGCCGTGCCCAGCACGCCGTAGACCACGCCCTTGACCGTATTGCCGGCCAGCGCCAGCAGGTGGTCGGCGCGCTCGCCGGCAATGCGGCGCATGCCGGCGCGCAGCCACGCCACCGCGAACTCGCCGCCGGTGTAGAAGAAGAATGCCAGCACGATCGACAGCGCCAGCTGGCCCAGCCCCGCGCCGATCGACAGCCCGGCGCCCAGCACCACATGGCCCACGGGCGCAATCAGCTTGCGCAGGTTGGCGACCATCTCCGAGTCGGCATGGATCACCTTGTCCCAGGAGCTTTGCAGGTAGTCGCCCACATAGGGCAGGCCGGTCAGCCATGCGGGCAGCGCGGGCGCGCCGTGATCGAAGAACTGGTCGACCAGGCCGGACAGCTCGTCGATGTGCGCGGAGACGCTGGCGCCGGCATAGACAAAGGGACCGAGCACGATGACCGCGGCCAGCAGCACGCAGATCAGGGCCGCCAGGCTGCGCCGGTTGCCCATCCAGCGCGACAGCACCGTATAGGGGTACCACGAGCTGAAGGCGAGGATGGCGCCCCACAACAGCGCGGTGGTAAAGGGCGCGAGCACCAGCAGTGAGCCGCCGATCAGCACGATCAGTGCAAAGATGGCGGCGAGTTTTTCAATCAGTTGGCCGGAATTCATCAGTTCGCGCGGGAAACATCGGCCTTCCGGCCGGTGAGGGATAGCGCGCGACGCGAAGCGTCGCCCCTGTG
>NZ_JBIUHC010000190.1:0-17547 GCF_044627735.1 Cupriavidus sp. CuC1
AGATGAAATCTGAATGCGGCATTTTAATCACAATATTGATGGTGCACCTACCCAGGGCGGATGTCCCTTTATGGCCGGGAAGCGACTTCCGCCAGTCGTGAGGCGGTCGGCTCTTGCCGACCCGGAGCCGCCGGTCGTTATTCTCGGAAGCGGACCTTCGAATGCCCAACCCATCGAGAAACCTCACTATTCGGCTCCGTGCGACAATCTGGATTTTTCGAGTGAGGATCGACTTGAGCCATGACTGAACATCGCTGCAGCAGGTTGGAAATTAGAAGGCTGTCGCCGCCGGAATGGATGCAGGCATACCCTGTCATCGCTCAACTTCGGTCCCTTGAAGAACCCGAATTCTTGGAGCGGACCCGCCTGCAATCGTATTCGGGCTACGAGCTAGTGGCAGCATTCCATGATGGGAAGATTGTCGGAGTGATAGGCATGAGACCCGTTCGCACCTTGGCGCGCGGGGCACACCTTCATATCGATGACCTCGTGGTCGATGCGACGGGCCGAGGGAGCGGTGTTGGCCGATCGTTGATGGAATACGCCGAAGCCGACGCCCGTGCTCGTGGTATGACCGCGATATTTCTTGACGCGCGGCCGGACGCCGTTCCGTTCTATGAGCGAGAGAACTATGTACTACACCCCGCACCATCAATGAAGAAGGTTCTGTTGCCTTAAGGCAAGCCGGCCACGGTCAGCGCGATTCGCCCACGTCTTCAGCCTGTAAATTGTCAAAGATTTGCAGCCACTGCGGAAGGTCCGCTTCTCGCCGGAAGTGGCCGCCGGTCTACGAGCGCACACGTCCAAATCTGATAGCGCTCGAGTCGAAGAGGTGCGACCAGACGCTCGAACGGCTTGTCGTCGGCTGAATCGGCCAAGGCCACCATGCTTCGTTTCTTGAAATTTAGCTTCATGATGGTCGTGGTAGAGTCGATCATCATTCCTTATCGCGTAGCCTTATGTCGCCATCCGTTGAACGTGGACCCGTCGGTTCAGCAGACCATCAACAGGGCGTGGAAAGCGCCGCTGATGCGCGCAGTGTGACCATGCAGATTCCGGCAATTGTTCCGGCGCAAACCGCTCTGGTGGTCATGCATTATCAGACCGACATCCTGGCGTTATTTCCATCGGTCGCGCCCACTTTGCTCTCCAATACGCGCGAGCTGTGTGACGCTGCGCGGGCCAAGAGTGTCAGCGTCTATTTCGCCAAGATCCACTTTCGTCCAGGCTATCCGGAAGTCAGTCCGTTGAACAGGAACGGGCAGGGCATCAAGCAACTTGGTCTTTTCGTCGACGACCAGATCTCGCCGGAACTCGGCCAGCAGGCCACTGAACCGCTCATCATCGCGCATCGTGCTAGCGTGTTTTTTGGTACCGACCTGCAGGTGCGGCTTTCCGCGCAGGGTATCGATACCCTGCTCATGGTGGGCATTGCGTCGACCGGTGTGGTGCTGTCGTCGGTCGCGTACGCGAGCGATGCGGACTTCCGTTTATTCACGGTCAAGGATTGCTGCTACGACCCAGATCAGGTCGTGCACGATCATCTTTTTTCAACGGCGTTCGATTCGCGCACAACGGTGCTCTCGCTCGCTGATGCCTTGCTGTTGCTTGCCTAGCATTTGCTGGCATTTCGACAGTTTGGGGAGCAAGGCAGTCGCTCCACCGCGCGTCGTGCGGCTCGTTCCATGGCCGGTCGTGCCGTGAGCGGCCGCCGACGGCGACGACCGTAACCGACTGCGGATTCAACCGCTCTGCGTTGATCAGGCGAATCGGCCGATTTGGAGACAGCCGTCGTTCTGATCGTGAACGACCGCTTTCGTATGCTGACCCGCCGCCGGCTAGGTTCTCCCAACCAGAAGCCATGTATGCAGGTCACCGATGCCCTTTGCTGCAATCAAACCGCGCTCTTCGAGCAGGAATGGCTCCCCAAGTTGCTGCCGCGTGGCATCAGTTACCTGAACGCGACCGACTACGCCTTGCGACTCCATCCGGCTGGCGATATTGACGGTATCACCCCACAAGTCATAGATGAACTTTCTCCGCCCGATCACGCCGGCCACGACAGCTCCACTGTGGATGCCAACTCGCAATTGCAGGTTGTAGCCGCTTCGCTGATTGAACTGGCCCAGTGACTCAAGCATGTCCAATGCCATATGAGCGGCCCGGGCGGCGTGATCGGCCGCCGGCACCAGGCAGGCCTGCGGCTGCCATGTAAGCGTCGCCGATTGTCTTGATTTTCTCGAGTCCCCGGCTGTCGGCGATATTGTCGAAGTCGGCAAATATCTCGTTCAGGACTGCCACCAGTCGTTCGGGGCTTAACAATAGACGCAGGAGGGTCAAGTGAAAGCGATGCTCGGGCTGGTGTTCCTTTTCGGCATTGTCATCGTTGTCCTGTCGGCACTGAAGGCGGCAGGCGCAGGCGGAAGTCCCTCTAAGAATTTTCGCTTTGCCCGCAGAGCTCCATTCTTGCGCCAGGATGAGATACAGCTCTACGAACGGCTGAGGGCGGCGCCCAGGTCGCAATGTCCGCGTTTGTACAGCACAAGGGAAAATCACGGGCCGCCAGGAACCTGTTCGCTCAGAAGTATGTCGACTACCTGGTTTGTGAACGCAAAACGATGCGACCGCTCTATGTCATCGAGCTTGACGGCGCCTCGCACGGTAGCGCTAAAGCACAGAAGCGCGATAAGCAAAAGAATGATGTTCTTGCATCGGCCGGTATCCCGATCATGCGCTACACGTCCAAGGACGTCGATCTGGGGACTATCCTCAGCGACTACATCAGTGTTGTCTCGCCACAGCCGACTGAAGGAACTGGTCCGTCCGGACCAGAGAGCGAACGAAAGCTGCGGGCCGTGCAGGCACCCGTATCCTGAAGTTGCACCATGCAGAGATATCTGACAATCGCGATGTTCGTCATGGCCACGAATGCCGCCGGCCAGACCATCTATCAATGCCGGAGCGCCGCGGGGCAAGTCACGTTGCAGGATGCCCCGTGCCAGAACGACGCAAAGACTGAGATGGTGAGGAAATCCATCGGCCAACGAAACGCAGAGTATCGCGCTGAACCGTCTTCCTTCTTCGATCCCAAGGGGCAGGCCAGGCTCACCTCGAGCATCATCTGCCCGTCGCTGCGCCAGTCCTACCAGGCTGCGGTTACCAACTCTGAGCGAGCAATGCTCAGCCATAATCCGGTGCAGACTCAGCAAGCGTCGGAGGCCGTACAGCGAGCTGGCGCACAAGTATCCAGATACCGGTGCGAGTGACTTGCACCGCAGCAGGCGATGGTCGAGGACGACCCATTACCGTCATTCGCCAATGAGTACGCGTTAATGGCCCACCAGGCCATGACGGTTGTCGCTCAGGGTGTGTCCCATGTAGCGCAGCGCACTGGCAGTATTGCCTTTGCGGAACAGTCGAGCATCGGGATCCGTCTTGGACTCGTGGGTCTTGTTGCTCCGCTTACGGCCTTTGAAGTCGCCGCCGTTGTCCTCGTCCTCACCGTCTTTGCGCACAAAGCTCTTGTGGCCAGCCCAAGCCTGGATCAATGTGCCGTCCACGCTGAAGTGTTCGCCGGACAGCCAGCTCTTCTTCTGCGCGATAGCCAGCACTTCGTTGAAGAACTCGATCACCGCGTCATGCTTGATCAGTCGTTCTCGATTCTTGGTGAACACCGTGGGCACCCAGACCGCGTCGTCCATGGCCAGACCGATGAACCAGCGAAACAGCAGGTTGTATCTCGCAGATCCCTTTCCAGCGACAAGCGCGCTTCTCGGCAACGCGTTTGTTCGTCGGCTTACCGTGATCTGCTTAGCCAGTGTCTGCACGGCGTTTCACGACAGAGGGCGGATGATGACTCATGCGACTCTCAAGAGTACTTCTCCTGTATGCGAAACTCGAAACAGATCTTTGTCGATCAACTCGACGAGTTCGCCGCTGGACAAGCGCCAATTCTTGGCGCCTGGATAGACGCGCAGGCCTCTAGGGGTCATGACTGATGTGAAGTAGCGACACTCAAGCACAAAAACGCAGCGGTCGTCGTCGCCAGCGCAAGTCAGACGCTGGATCACTTTGTTGCCACGGCGCGGGCCGGATTGGGGATGCTGCAGCGTGATAGCCATGTACGGATAAGTGCATGGGGCCAACAAGTCCTATCGTGACGAGGGGGCGGCATATTCCCTTGGCCGATTACCATTTACTGAATAGTGCACGCTAATTTGTATCCAGGCAGATTTTTCCCTCCTGATCGGGCTGAGGCGGACGTTTCCCTGCAAGCCATGGCGGAAGCCGGAAAAAGGCCGGGTACGAACTTGAACCGGGCGACATGCGGCCAGCGTGCAATGGAGACTATTCCGGATCCCCTGACCATTCGACTCCGCAGGTCTCGCCCAACGACTACGAATCTTTCTGTTGCGGAGATGCGTTGTTGGCGCATTCGCGCGTCACAAGGACGGTTGCGCGAATGTTGCACCATACAAAACGCTGCGATTGGTGCCGATGCGACAACAGAGTAGGTACCGTGAGAGCACTACCGCGTGGCCTGTCGAAGCGTATTATTCCGTCCAAGCCGACCCCGAGGCAAATAAAGCCGCGCAGCCCCGGTGAGCTCAACTTTTAGTCAACTGCCAGCAGAGAATCATGATGCAACGCCTTAACTACTTCCAGCAGTCCTCCGAACTGACCAAGAAGCTCGTGGAGTTCGGCCCGTTGTTCCAGAAGACGAGGATCGAGGCACACATCCGCGAGCTTGTCGAGATCCGCGCATCGCAGCTCAATGGCTGCGCGTTCTGCGTTGACATGCATATCAAGATGGCAAAGATCCACGGCGAGCGCGAACTGCGTCTGCACCACTTGGCGATCTGGCGGGAGTCGACACTGTTCTCGCCGCGTGAACGCGCTGCGCTGGGGTGGACTGAGGTGCTGACCAACATTCCCTCCCAAGGCGTACCCGACGATATCTACGAGCGCGTGCGTACCCAGTACTCCGAGCAAGAGTTGTCCGATCTCACGTTCCTCGTGGGCGCAATCAATAGCTGGAACCGACTGAACGTGGCGTTCCGCATGGTGCCTGGTTCGTCCGACAAGGCGTTCGGGCTCGACAAGGCCAATCTCGAGTGACGTCAAGAAGGCGATCGCCGCGTTTGCCGCATGCGGCTAGTGATGCTTCGCCCCTCCGTTCCGACGCGCCTCCTATACGCAAGTCTTGTCATGGAACGCCCGGTGCATGACTGCGTTTCGAGGACTGGACTGCTACGCTTGCACGCAAGGCAGACCACCACATCCATCCGCCATGGACATCTCCGCCCAACACAAGTCGTCCGCCGATGCATCCGGCGCCGTGCCGGAAGCGGCCCCGGCCGTCGTAGTCTTGCACCAGCGGCAGATGTATCCGCACTTATCTGCCGCCGATATCGCGCGCATCGCGCCCTATGGCCGGGAACAGACCTGGCAGGCCGGCGAGTACGTGGTACGTACCGGGGATCCGGCCAATGGCATGATCCTCGTCATCGAAGGGCGTGTGCGCATCGTGCAGCGCGATGGCATCGGTGACAGCGCTCTGGCCTCCGAGCACGGGCCCGGCAATTTTCTGACCGAAATCGGCCAGCTTTCTGGCACGCCCGAACTCGTCGACGGCATCGCCATCGAGGATGTGCGCGCCATCGTCGTGCGCCCGGGGTGCTTGCGCGCGCTGATGGTGGCCGAGGCCGCGCTCGGCGAGTTGATCATGCAGGCGATGATGCTGCGCCGCACGGCGCTGATCC
This sequence comes from Cupriavidus sp. CuC1, assembly GCF_044627735.1. Classification (NCBI taxonomy): domain Bacteria; kingdom Pseudomonadati; phylum Pseudomonadota; class Betaproteobacteria; order Burkholderiales; family Burkholderiaceae; genus Cupriavidus; species Cupriavidus sp. CuC1. The sequence continues at coordinate 5,763 of NZ_JBIUHC010000190.1, forward strand.
AGCGTGGACGCGGGCCGACGCTGATCGGCCGTGGGAGCGATCCGGCCATGTTCGACCTGCAGGCGCTCCTGCTGCGTAACAACTATCCGTACTCGGTGGTTGATATCGACGCCGATGCTGAAGCGGCGGAAATACCCGGCAAGTTCGATGCCACCGATGACGATCTGCCGCTCGTCATCGGCCCCAATGGCACGGTGCTGCGCCGTCCCGATACCACGCAGGTGCTGTCGTGCCTGGGGTTGCTGCCGCATATCGATGGCAGCCGGATCTATGATGTGGCGATCATCGGCGCGGGCCCGGCCGGGCTGGCGGCGGCGGTCTATGCGGCGTCGGAAGGGTTGCGCGTGATCGTGCTCGATGCGTTGTCGCCGGGCGGTCAGGCCGGTGCCAGCGCGCGCATCGAGAACTACCTGGGATTTCCCGCCGGCATTTCGGGCCATGCGCTTACCACCAATGCTTATGCGCAGGCGCAGAAGTTCGGCGCGGACATCGCCTTTCCCACGGAAATCGAACGGCTCGATTGCGGCGCCGTACACCAGTTGCGTACGCGGGCCGGCGATACGATCCAGGCGCGTACCCTCATCATCGCCAGCGGCGCCGCGTACCGTCGGCCGCCGATTCCGCGCCGGGCCGAGTTCGAAGGGAGTGGCGTCTACTACTGGGCGTCGCCGGTGGAAGCCAAGCTCTGCGCCAACCGGGAAGTCATGCTGGTGGGTGGCGGCAATTCCGCCGGCCAGGCCGCCGTGTTCCTGGGCGCCCATGTCGCGCACGTCCACGTTGTGATTCGCGGCGATAGCCTCGACACCAGCATGTCGCGCTACCTGATCGACCGCATCGCCGCGCAGCGCAACATCACGGTCCATGCCCGCACCGAAGTTGTGGACCTCGAAGGCAATACGCGGCTGACAGGCGTAACCCTGCGTGATTGCAATATGGGCACGCAGATGACGATGCGGGTGCAGCACGTGTTCCTGTTTACTGGCGCGCAGCCGAACACATCGTGGCTGGACGGCTGCGATGTGGGGGTAGATGCCAAGGGGTTCGTGCTGACCGGCATAGACGCCGGGCTGCAGTCCAATACGCTGGAAACCTGCGTGTCGGGCGTCTTCGCCATCGGCGATGTCCGCTCCGGTTCGACCAAGCGCGTGGCCACTGCGGTGGGCGAGGGCGCAGCGGTTGTGTCGCAGATCCACGCCTATCTCGCTGTCGCTCGGGAAGCGGCCTGAGGCCCTCGGGGCAGGCTCTCTGGGCGGTTCGGAGGTTTTTGAGCGCGGGACTGCACCGCGTCAACCCGCAATTGGAGGAGGTGTAGCATGAGCAACCAACAAAAGGTCATTGTTATCACCGGCGCTTCGCAAGGCATGGGAGCGGAGGCGGTCAAAGCATTTCGCTGCCGGGGGCACCACGTTGTCGCAACGGCCCGCTCCATCAAGGCGCCTGTCTCTGGATTCGGCGCCGTTCGTGACAGGCGAAATTCTGCATGTCGATGGCGGCCAGGTCGCCGGTCATTGAGTACTCTTCAAGCTCTCGTGAATGCACCGCCGCATGCTGCAAATTGCGCATGCAGGGCCGCAGCAGCGAGCAATCGCAAACAACCGCCCCGCCACCTCGACGCCCGCCACGCGCACGCATGCGACCGAGTATCGAAATATGCCCTCCAGCACATAGACGCCTGACCTAGTCCAATGCGAAAGTTTCGACATGACTACACTCTTCGGCGCAAGAGCAGTCTGCCTTGCCGAATGGGGGAGGCAGGGAGAGAGCGACACGCCTGCGGCAGGGCCTACCGCACTCTGATGCTGCTTCTACTTGCGGGACTCAGTGCCTGCGGGTCGCTTCCTCACAATGCTCCGCGCAATCTGCCTCAGGCCGCGGCTGGCAGCGCATCCGCGGCCATGCGAGAAGCCACCGACGTCGCCGGCCAGACAGCCGTCGCCATGTCGTTCTCTGGCGGTGGCACGCGAGCCGCAGCCTTCGCCTTCGGCGCGCTGCAGGGGCTCGACGCCATGAGAGGTCCTGGGGGCGCGTCCTTGCTCGACAACGTCGCATTCATTAGCAGCGTGTCCGGAGGCTCCATCACCGCTGCGTACTACGGTCTGCACGGCAATGCCAGCCTGGCGACCTTTCGATCAGTGCTCTTGAAGGACGGAGAGGTGGGACTTCGCTTCAGTCTCCTGAATCCGGTCAACCTTGCGCGCCTCTTCGCGGGGGGGCTCAACGATCGGGAAGATCTCAGGACATGGCTCGACGAAGACGTGTTCAAGGGCGCGACGTACGCCGACATGTTCCGCCGCGGCAAGCCAATCGTTTGGATCAACGCCACGAACGTCTACTACCGGGTCGCGTTCCCGTTCAGCCAGCTGGCATTCGATGCGCTATGCAGTGATCTCGCGAGCTTTCCCGTTTCCGAGGCCGTCGCCGCATCCATGGCGGTCCCGCTCTTCTTCGCACCGATCGTCCTTCAAAAGCATCCCGAGGCTTGCAGTGCACCGCTGCCGAACCTTGACAAGGCCCAGGCGCCTGGGCAATCGCTGCTGTTTGGCGCGTTGGCAACCGCCGTTCGCGGTCTCCGGGACACTTCGAAGGGAAAGTACATCAAGCTGGTCGACGGCGGGGTGACCGACAACTACGGCTTGGCCACCATTTTGCAATCGCGCCTGCTGCTGGGCACGGCTTACGGTCCCATGAGCGAGAACGACGCGATCAATGTGCGACGGCTACTTTTCATCGTAGTTGACGCCGGTCACGGCCCGCGCGGCGATTGGAACCGAAGCCAGGATGGCCCATCCGGAATCGAAGTCGCAAGCGCGGCCATCGACGCGGCAATGGGGACCAACGTCCGAATGAGCTATGACGCCTTCGTTCCCATGATGCAGCAGTGGCGCGACGACCTCGTGGCGTATCGGTGTGGCATGCCGCATTCTCGGCAGCAGGAGATCGCTGCACGCCGCCCCGGCTGGCGGTGCGACGAAGTCGAATTCTTCGTCACGCGGATCTCGTTTGAAGCCCTCGACAAGGAGCGTGCTGCAAGTCTGAACGATGTGCCGACCAGACTTCGTCTGCCCGAGAGGGACGTCGATCGCCTGATCGAGGCGGGGAGGGATGCCATCCTTGGCAACCCGGTGATCCGCGAGTTCGAGCGCGAATCGACCGAGGCGCGATAGTCCCGCGGCACGCGGCGTGGGTGAGGCGGGCGGTGGCGACAGTCTCAAAATGGCCGGATTCCGACGTAGGCCCACCCGCGCATGGGTGCGCGGGCGCCAGAGGCAACTACCGACCCATCTCTGCCTTCCGCCGATCGGATGGGCAGATGGCGGCTTCCAGGCTACAGCGGTCGTCCAAGCCTTCCTCCCGATGCGCGTAAGCGTACGCACTCTGCCCCGCCTTTCACGGGCGCGTTGGGCAACTTGCTGCACCAACGCGCCCGGTGCCTGACTAGCGGTTCTTCAGCGCCTCGGCAACCCCTGCGCCATAGGCGCGATCGGCCATCGTGCAATTGCGGATATGCCGCTGCTGCACGTCCTCGCTCGCGCCGCCGAGCGAGCGCGCCGTGTTGTCGAAGAGCTGCAGCTTCTGCTCGGGCGACATCAGTCGGAACAGCGCCCCCGGCTGCGAGTAGTAGTCCTCGTCCGCGCGATGGTCCCAGTGCGCGGCTGCGCCCGAGAGCGCCAGCGGCGGCTCCGCCAGCCGCGGGCTGTCGGCCCACTCCCCGCGGCTGTTGGGCACGATGCCGGGCAGCCCGCCCTGGTTGCCGTCCACGCGCATCGCGCCGTCGCGGTGATAGCTGTGCACCGGGCAGCGCGGGGCGTTCACCGGGATCTGGTGCGCGTTCACGCCCAGCCGGTAGCGGACCGCATCGCCGTAGCTGAAGAGCCGCCCCTGCAGCATCTTGTCCGGCGAGAAGCCAATGCCCGGCACGATGTTGGCGGGCGAGAACGCCGCCTGCTCCACATCGGCGAAGTAGTTGTCGGGGTTGCGGTTGAGCTCCAGCACACCCACCTCGATTAGCGGGTAGTCGCCGTGCGGCCAGACCTTGGTGAGGTCGAAGGGATTGAACGGGCAGACCTGCGCCTGCTGCTCGGTCATCACCTGGATGCACAACGTCCAGCGCGGGAAGTCGCCGCCGTCGATCGCCTCGAGCAGGTCGCGCTGCGCGCTCTCGCGGTCGTTGGCGACGATCGCGGCGGCCTGTGCGTCGGTGAGGTTACGGATGCCTTGCCGGCTGCGCAGGTGAAACTTCACCCAGTGCCGCTCGTTGTCCGCGTTGACGAGGCTGAACGTGTGGCTGCCGAAACCGTGCATGTGGCGATAGCCATCGGGCAGGCCGCGATCGCTCATCACGATGGTCACCTGGTGCAGCGCCTCGGGTAGCAGCGTCCAGAAGTCCCAGTTGTTCTGGGCGCTGCGCAGGTTGCTGCGCGGGTCGCGCTTGACTGCGTGGTTCAGGTCGGGAAATCGCAGCGGGTCGCGCAGGAAGAACACGGGCGTGTTGTTGCCCACCAGGTCCCAATTGCCTTCCTCGGTATAGAACTTCACCGCGAAGCCGCGGATGTCTCGCTCGGCATCCGCCGCGCCGCGCTCGCCGGCCACCGTGGAGAAGCGCACGAAGACGTCCGTCTTCTTGCCGATGCCGGAAAAGAGCCTGGCCTTCGAGTACGCCGTGATGTCGCGCGTCACCGTGAAGTGGCCGAAAGCGCCGGAGCCCTTGGCGTGCATGCGCCGCTCGGGGATCACCTCGCGGTCGAAGTGGGCGAGCTTCTCGAGCAGCCAGATGTCCTGCAGCAGCGCGGGGCCGCGCGCACCGGCGGTCTCGATGTTGAAGTTGTCGACAACGGGGGCGCCGTTGGCATGAGTGAGTTTGGTCATGGCAATGTGGGCAAGAAGAGGGGTTCAGTGGAGCGTCTTCAGGAGGGAGGACTGGACGTCCAGAGTGGGAGTCGCGTCGATGGCCTCCAACTCAAGGGTGGACCGGCCATCGACGGTGCCGACTGATTCGACGCAATCAGGCCTTGATAAAAGCCAGCAGGTCCGCGTTGATGACGCCCACGTGCGTTGTCGGCATGCCGTGCGGGAAGCCCTTGTAGGTCTTCAGCGTGCCGTTCTTCAGCAGCTTGGCCGACAGCGGCGCGGAATCGGCGTAGGGGACGATCTGGTCGTCGTCGCCGTGCATCACCAGCACCGGCAGTCCGATCTTCTTCAGGTCGTCGGTGAAATCGGTCTGCGAGAACGCGACGATGCCGTCGTAGTGCGCCATGGCGCTGCCCATCATCCCCTGGCGCCACCAGTTCTGGATGATGCCTTCCTGCGGCTTCACGCCCGGCCGGTTGAAGCCGTAGAACGGCCCGGCGGGAATGTCGCGGTAGAACTGCGCCCGGTTCGTGGCCGTCTGCAGTTGCAGGCCGTCGAACACGTCCTTCGGCAGGCCGCTGGGATTCGATGCGGTCTTGACCATCAGCGGCGGCACGGCGTTAATGAGGCAGGCCTTCGCGGCCCGCTTCTCGCCGTGGCGAGCTAGATAGCGCACGACCTCGCCGCCGCCGGTGGAGTGGCCGACGTGGATCGCGCCCTTGAGGTCGAGATGGTTCACGACCGCGGCGAGGTCGTCGGCGTAGTGATCCATGTCGTGGCCGTTCCAGACTTGCGCCGAGCGGCCATGTCCGCGCCGATCGTGCGCGACGACACGATAGCCCTTGGAGAGGAAGAACAACATCTGCGCGTCCCAATCGTCGGAGCTCAGAGGCCATCCGTGCGAGAAGACGATCGGAGTGCCATTGGAGGGACCCAAATCCTTGTAGAAGATCTGGACCCCGTCTTTGGTGGTGACATAGCTCATGGGTGGATTTCCTTCCGGAGTTTCAGCGCCATTCGGCGCAGTAGGAGCAGCGGACGCTGCGAATGGCAAAGCCGCCGCTGCTGCAGTGCCTGCCCCAATGACCAACAACTGGCGGCGCGTGACTCCAGCGAAGCTAGGCTGTATTGGCGCGGGATCAATCTTCATGGGTATAGACCTGAGTGGAGACGCGATCAGTCTAGCCATGGTCTCCTCGTCGTGCGATATGCTTCGCGGGCAATTCGATGTTGCAGGAGCTTCACCAATGTCGCGGCAACGCATCCAGCGCGCGCCGCTGGGTCGTTCACCGAGCTCAGCCATCCGCGCGACAGGATCTTCAAATGCGCCGGCTCATTCTTGACGGACTCTTGCTGAGCGCGATTGGTGCTTCGCGATCAACAGATTTATCCGCACCCAGCCCCTAGTGCAGGCGGGCATTTGCTTCTAGATTTCAACGCATCACGTCAGCAGCGATGCATCGGATCGAGAGCCTTGCGGCGTGTTTGTTGTCCACCCCAGTCCCAGGAATCAACATGACCCAACGCAGCAACTACCAACAGCAGTCGTGGGAACCTTTCAAGATCCATGACCCCCGATGCGTTGTTCGCGCCACGCTTCGGTTGACGGCCGCGCTTGCGATGGCCGTTGCAAGCATCGCAACCGCCACGGCACATCCACATCCGGTACAACCGGCGCAGTACACCGATCCGACCGAGCGCGCCATGCCCGTTCCCACCATGACACTCGATCTGGAACGCACCGCCCTGGTTGTGATCGATCCCCAGATCGACTTCATGAGCCCGAAGGGCGCCGCTTGGTCCGCTGTGGGTGAAGCCGTCACCGAGCAACGGCTCGTGCCGAACCTGCTGCGCCTGTTCGAGTCCTCGAAGAAGGCGGGCATCGTCGTCGCGATCTCGCCTCACTACTACTACCCGCACGACCACCAATGGAAGTTCCAGGCCCCCGTCGAGCTCTTCCAGCACAAGATCAAGATCTTCGACAGGCCCAGCGCACTGAGCCTGGATGGGTTCCGCGGTTCGGGCGCGGACTTCATGCCCGAGTTCAAGCCCTACATCGAGGACGGCAAGACCATCGTCGCTTCGCCCCACAAGCTCTACAGCCCGCAGACCAACGATCTCACGTTCCAGCTTCGCAAGCAGGGCGTCACCAAGATCGTCCTCGCCGGGATGCTGGCCAACCTGTGCGTGGAGTCCCACTTGCGCGAGTTTGCGGAGCAAGGCTTCGAGGTGGCCGTCGTGCGTGATGCGGTCGCAGCCCCGAAGCTGCCTGAGGGCGACGGCAATCTCAGCGCGCTGATCAACTTCCGCTACATCGCCAACGCGCTGTGGACAACCGACGAGGTCGTCGCCCGGCTCGCGAAGCCCACCGCGCAGTGACCTGTGATTGCCTCGCCCTCCTGGGCGAGGATTTCGCCTAGGTCACGGGTGGCGAATGCGCCGCACGAGTCCACCGGCCCTTCTTGCGGGCTTCTGGGAATGCAGCCGCAGGTGCCTTCCAAAGTCACTGCGGCTGCGCAAGGATGAAGAACTGCATCACCACACAGACAAGCCGATCAAGTCAATCTTCGCGCGGTGACTGCCTCGGAGGCTAGGGCGGCTGACCCTGTCCCTTGAAGGATCGCCGATGTGACCTGCAGGTCGCGTCGGCGGGCGAATTCGGTGGGGGTGGCCCAGTCCAGCGCAGAGTGGGGTCGACTCTCGTTGTGGTGGGTCCGCCAGGCAGAGATCTTGGCCCTGGCGTCGTCCACTCCTGGCGCAGCCGCTCGTTGAAGCTCTCCACGCGCGCGTTGTCAGTCGTCTTGCCAAGTCTATTGACCCCGCAGGGGCACCAATGGCGCCGAGGCGACCTGTCGATCATCAGGCGTTGGTGAGAACGCCCCCGCGCATTGAAGGTCCAGCGCCCGGATCGCTGCCGTCATGTGGTCGACGAACACGCGGATACGTGACGGCAGATGCTGACGGCTCAAGTAGCAGATGTAGTGGCCCCGGTCATCGGGTGCGTACTGTGGCATGGAGTGAACCAGTTTCCCCTCGCGCAGCAGATCGCAGATCAGGTACCCGCCCAACTGAGCGATGCCTTTGCCTTGGAGGACGGCCTCCAGCACTAGCCCGACATCGTTGAACATGAGGCGCGATGGCGGAGTCAGCTTGCGCGATCCCCCCTCCACCTTGAACTCCCATTCGTAGACGCGGCCCGACGGCAGACGGACGTTGATGCAGTCGTGCTGCATCAAGGCGTCCGGCGACTCGGGCATACCGCGCCTTACCGCATACTCGGGCGAGGCGCACACCAACGTCTGCATCGGGACGATCTGTTTCGCGACGATCCGGGTGTCGGCCAGGCGCCCGTTGAGAAACGAGACGTCGATGCGGTCCGACGTGAAGTCGCTCGCGACGCAGCTCAGGTGCAGCTCGATCTCGATGTTGGGGTACTTCTCCTGGAAGCCCCACAGCAGCGGCGCAACCACCTTGCGGCCGAAGCCCACGGAAGCGGAGACCCGCAGGCGTCCTCGCGGCGGACCGTCGCGCAGATCGCGCAGGTCCTCCATCGCCTCTGTGATGAGAGCGACGCTGGGCTGGCAGCGGGCATGGAGGATCTCGCCTTCGCGCGTGAGCGAAATGCTGCGCGTCGTCCGACTCAACAGACGCAAGCCGACCTGCGCCTCCAGCTTCTGGATGCCGCGGCTGACCGCGGAGCGAGTGATCCCGAGCCGGTCAGCGGCCTTGGAAAAGCCGCCTTCGGCCACGACGGTGATGAAGGCGACGACTCCGGAATAGCTCGTCGCGAAACTCGATGCAAGCGCGTCCGAGTTGTCCGCACGGGCAGTCGCCAAAAGAGGGGACTGCATGGCGAAGCAGGACTGAGCTTGGTAGCGACCGAGCCAGTCCTCGAACCGGATCGCGCCGATGCGGGGGTTCTCCCCGGGTGTGAGCGTCCGATCGGAAAGGAGGCCACCGAAGTAGCGCGCGTGGACATCCGGCACGACCTTGCGCGTATCCTGCGTCGCCCTCAGGAAGCGCCTGACCAGTTCGTCCAGCGGCATCGCCTCCGGACCGGCGACTTCGACCGTGCCGTTGACCGGCGGCGCGACTGCAACGTCGGCAAGCGCCGCTGCCACGTCCGCTGACGCGATCGGCTGGATCAGCGCCGGCGACAAGCGAATCTCCTTGCCTAGGGTGGCCAACTGGGCAGCCGACTGGGCAATGTCGCCGACAAACTCGTAGAACTGCGTCGCACGCACGATGGTGTAGGGAATGCCGGACGCCTTGATGAGGCTCTCCTGCGCGACCTTCGCCCGGAAATAGCCGCAGTCGGGAAGCCGTTCGCTACCAACGATCGACAGGGCCACATAGTGGCGTACGCCGGCGGCAGCGCCCGCAGCCAGCAGGTTGCGGCCCGATGTCTCGAGAAACTCGAGGGCCGCCTTGTCTTCCCATACTGGCGCGTTCGCCACATCGACGACGACCTCGGCGCCGTCGAGCGCTTTGGCCAAACCCTCGCGGGTGATGGTGTTGACGCCGGTGTCAGGGGCGGCTGCGAGCACGTCATGGCCGCGCTTGCGAAGGTCCTCCACAAGCTTCGTTCCGATGAGGCCGGTGCACCCGATGACGACAATCTTCATGTTTTCTCTCCCTTTCTCGACCGCAAACCGTTGCCGTCGATGTGCGTGGAGATTGCCCGCGCGCTCCGGGGAGGTCCTTGCCTTCACCTTGAATTTCTCTGCAGGAGAGCTTGATTCTTCGTCCAAGCGTTGCCCGATCGGGATGAGATGCTCTCACCACCGGTTGCAGTATCATCCATGGACGGAATTCGCCAGTTGCCCCCACCTGGGAGCCGAATCGGCCAGGGGATGTCAAGTGCAGTTCGTGTTTGGAAACTACGTGATCGACCCGGAACGCCGGGAGCTTTCGCATGGCGCGAAAGTCGTACCTGTCGGGCCGCAGGTCTTCGATCTGCTGCTGCATCTCGTCAGGAACCGCGACCGTGTCGTCAGCAAGGACGACCTGCTGCAGGCGGTATGGCGCGGCCGAATCGTCTCGGAATCGACGATCACCAGTCACATCAATGCGGTTCGCAAGGCCATTGGCGACACCGGCGGGGAACAGCGCTTGGTCAGGACTGTCGCCCGCAAGGGTTTCCGTTTCGTCGGCGAGATCGGCGAACACATCTCCAGAGAATCGAGGGAGCCGCCGTCCGAGCTCCTCCTTCCGGGTAAACCCTCCATTACCGTATTGCCCTTCCAGAACCTGAGCGGCGATCCCGAGCAGGAGTATTTCGCCGACGGCGTGGTGGAGGACATCATCGCTGCGCTGTCGCGCATACGCTGGCTGTTCGTCATCGCGAGCGGCTCGAGCTTCACCTACAAGGGCCGCGCAGTCGAGGTGAAGGACGTCGGCCGCGAGCTTGGCGTGCGCTACGTGCTGGAAGGCAGCATGCGCAAGACCGGCAACAAGGTGCGCATCACAGGGCAGCTCATCGATGCCAGGACCGGGACACATCTCTGGGCGGCGCGCTTCGAAGGCACGCTGGACGACATCTTCGAACTGCAGGACCAGGTTGCGGAAAGCGTGGTCGGCGCCATCGCGCCGCAGCTCGAGCGGGCGGAAATCGAGCGTGCCAAGCGCAAGCCGACGGAGAACCTGTGCGCCTACGACTATTACCTTCGCGGCACCGCGCAGGTGCACAGCGGAGCGCGCGAATCAATCGAGGCGGCGCTGCCCTTGTTCTACAAGGCCACCGAGCTCGATCCGGATTTCGCATCGGCCTATGGCATGGCGGCCTGGTGTTATATCTGGCGCAAGATGAATGGCTGGATGACCGATCAGCCCCGGGAGATTGCCGAGGGCACTCGCCTGGCGCGACTGGCGGTGGAGCTCGGCCGGGACGATGCTGTGGCGCTCACGAGAGGAGCTCATGCACTCGGGCATCTCACCGGCGACCTCGACGGCGGTATCGCGCTGTTCGACAGAGCTTTGCTGCTCAATCCGAACCACGCCCCTGCATGGTCCCTGTGTGGGTGCCTGCACGCTTGTCGCGGTGAAACAGACGCTGCGATTAAGTATTTGGCGCGTGCCGTTCGCTTGAGTCCATTGGACCCCGAAATGTTCAGGATGCAGGCTGGGATGGCGCTGGCACATTTCTTGGCAGGACGCTTCGACTCCGCTTCGGATTGGGCCGAAAGGGCCAAATGGAATCTACCGAGTTTCCTTGCCCCGGTCGGCGTTCTGGCGGCGAGTCATGCGCTCGCTGGACGCATGGACAAAGCGAAGGAGGCGATGCGGCGCCTGCGCACGCTCGATCCGTCACTCCGCGTCTCCAATCTCAAGGACTGGCTTCCGATCCGTCGCCCAGAAGACCTGGCCCAGTTTGCGGAGGGGCTGCGGCTGGCCGGATTGCCCGAGTGACTACGGCACGATTGCTCCTCGCCGATGGCGCATACCGGGCCGAGCGGAGCGTGCTCTCGAACGGCCGCATAGATCGCATGGATGAGACCGCGAAGGCCTTCCCTGGCGAGCGGCGTGCCGCCTGGTGCGGCCGGTGCTGCGATCATGCAGACCCATGGACGAGTCGCTTCTCAATCTCACGTCAGTCATTGAGCCGAGCGAAGGCGTCGCAATTGGGCAAGGTCGAGTCCGTCCATCGAGGCCACGCACGAGCGCGGATGCGCGCTGATGCTCGTCACCCATGATCCCGATAGGAACATTGCGATGGGTGGACCTGGCGAGGCTCGAGTCCCATCCTCGCTTGAACGACGGTAGTTAGGCCAGCTTCGGTCATCATGAGTCTGGAGCCAACTGACTCAAACTGGCCGGGAGCGGCCGGTCGCCGCGGTATACGGGTGTCTAGCCGCCTTCATCCAAGCCCGAGATGGAGTCCTATGTTAAGGTTGGCGGGATGAGTTTATGGACTTCAACTTGTGATGCATGGGCCGCA
>NZ_JBIUHC010000191.1:0-17499 GCF_044627735.1 Cupriavidus sp. CuC1
GGACACATTTCTGACGGCGGCCATCGTTGCCTTGGATGAATTGTTGACGGTCATACCTACCTCGTTGCTCACTAATCCATATTGGCACGGGGGGGAGCTTGTGAGGTCTGCGGCGCGCTCCGTCGCGTGCACGACGGGCGGCTTACGGCCAACGGATCAGCATTCGAACTTTGGGATCTGTTTGTTCGTCTTCGCAGCTTCGTGTGGACCGGGCAAACGGTACGTTGGCAGAAGCTCGCTAAGGAACTGTGTCGTCTGCTTGATCTGCGCGAAAGACTTGACCCGAACTCAAGCCGCGAAGCCAGACAAGCGCGCTGCAAGCTCATAGATTTGATCAGCTACCTCAATAGCAATCTTGAGTCGCTGATCGACTATCGCACCCGGCAGCGTTTTGGTCTACGAATCGCGACCGGCTTCGTCGAGTCATCTATCAATTGAGAACGGCACATCGCACCTGCAGCAGTGCATTGGCTCCCGGCATCGTCCAGCGCATGTGCCCATTCCTCTTCATGCGTTGACCAATCACATAGTCGACGACCGATTCAGGCGGTTTCGCCGGCGCTGCCCGCCTTCTCGCGCAGCACCTCCATGAAGGCCTGCGCGGCGGGGGTCGGCGCCTCGCCCAGGCGCGTGATCAGACCGTAGTCGGGCATGCGGTCCGGCAGCTCGATGGGGATCCGGGCCAGCAGGCCCCTGTTCACGTACTTGTCCACCAGGGCGGCGGGTTGCAGCGACAGCATGTCCGTGCTCTGCATCAGTTCCAGGGCGAACAGGAAAGAGGGAGTCTCGACCACGCCGGACGTGAGTGCGAGCCCGGTGCGGCCGAAGATGTCGTCAGACACTTTGCGCACGGCCGTGGAGCGCGGGTAGAGAATCCAGGGCCAGTGGGCCAGCTTGGTCAGCTCGAGGTCGTGCGCCCCGCGCAAGGGGTGATCGAGCCCGGCCACCACCTGCAGCGGTTCGCTGGACAGGCGCTCGTATTGGAACTGGGCCCTGTGCGCCTCGTCTGTGAAGCGCCCGATCATCAGGTCGATCTTGCGCTCGGCCAGCCAGATCACCAGCTGGTCGCTGCTTTGCTCCAGGATCCTCAGCACCAGCAGTGGACGCCGGCGCTGGATCTCCGCCACTGTGGCCATCAGCAGGTGCGCGGCCGAGCCCGTGATCGCGCCAATGGACAGGTGGCCATGCCCCCCTTGCTTGAGTGCATTGAATTCATCCACGAACTTGCGATGCCCGGCCAGCGCGGCGTCGGCATAGCGCAGCGTGAACAGGCCCAGCTCGTTGGGCAGCATGCCACGTGACAGGCGCTCGAACAGGCGTGCCTCCAGGATTTCCTCGATATCCATCAGGATCTTGGTGGCCGCCGGTTGCGTGATATGCATCTGCTCGGCGGTAAGCCTCAGGTTGAGGGTGTGGCCGAGGATGTCGAGGAACTGGAGATGTCGGAATCGCAGCCGCCCGCAGGCCTGCGCCATGGACAGGGGTTTACCCGAGAAAATTTCTGAGCTCATAAGCATTTGGAATGGATCCTAGCAAAAAATTCAGTGGACCGGTACAGGTGCCAGACCTAACCTCTCGCCTGCGTCGAGACGGCCCTGGAGAGGTCTAGCGTGGCGCCGATGGCGCAGAACCGTCGCGACAAAATCATTCCATTGGAGACATTGATGAAGTTGAAATCCCTCGCCATGGCCGCCACGGCGCTGGCCATGCTTGCCGGCCCGGTGTCTGCGCAAATCAAGGAACGCGTGTTCAAGGTCGGTGTCGGCCTGAGCGAAGACCATCCTCAGGCCATGGCCGTCAAGCATTTCTCCGAACAACTCGCGGCCCGCAGCGGCGGCAAGCTGGTCGCCAAGCTGTATGCCAGCGGCTCGCTGGGCAATGACGTGAGCATGACCTCGGCGCTGCGCGGCGGCACCCTGGAGATGACGGTCCCCGACACCTCCACCTTGATGTCGCTGATAAAGCCCTTTGGCGTACTCAACCTGCCGCTGACCTTCAACAACGAGCAGGAAGCCGATGCCGTGCTGGATGGCCCCTTTGGCCAGAAGCTGCTCGCCAAGCTGCCCGAGAAGGGTCTCATCGGCTTGGGCTACTGGGAGAACGGCTTTCGCCACGTCACCAACTCGCGTCGCCCTATCAACCGGGCCGACGACCTCGGCGGGCTCAAGCTGCGCGTGATCCAGAGCCCGCTGTTCCTGGATACCTTCAATGCGCTGGGCACCAACGCCACGCCCATGCCCTTCACCGAGCTCTATTCGGCGATGGAGCAGGCAGCCGTGGATGGCCAGGAGAACCCGACCGCCACCATCCTGGCCAGCAAGTTCTACGAGGTGCAAAAGCACCTGGTGCTATCGCGCCACATGTACAGCGCCTGGGTGCTGCTGATGTCCAAGAAGACCTGGGACGGCCTGTCGCCGCAGGAGCAGAAGATTGTGCAGGAGGCCTCGCGCGAAGCCACGCTGTATGAGCGCAAGACCATCCGCGCCTTCGGCGACAAGGCGCTGGGGGAGCTAAAGAAGGCCGGCATGCAGGTCACCGAGTTGCCACCGGCCGAGCAGGCCAAGCTGCGCGCCAAGCTGCAGCCGGTGCTGACCAAGTACAGCAAGGAGTTCGGCGAGGAAACGACGAGCGAGCTCATGAGCGAACTGGCCAAGGTCCGCAAGACCAACTCCATCGCGGCGAAGTGATCCTCGCAGGCGCCGAGCAGCAGCGACGCGCCGTTCTTCCACTCCCTGACTTCTCCGCTACAGGTTTCGACATGGACAAGAAAGCCAGCCGTGCCTTCCGCTCCCGCGATTGGTTTGCCGATCCCGAGCGCTCGGACATGACCGCGCTCTACCTCGAACGCTTCATGAACTATGGGCTCACGCCCGAGGAGCTGCGCTCGGGTCGGCCCATCATCGGCATCGCCCAAACCGGCAGCGACCTCTCGCCCTGCAATCGCATCCATCTGGATCTGGCCCGGCGCGTGCGCGATGGCATCCGCGATGCTGGCGGCATTCCGATGGAATTCCCCATGCACCCCATCTTCGAGAACTGCCGCCGTCCCACCGCGGCGCTCGACCGCAACCTGGCCTATCTGGGCCTGGTGGAAATCCTGTACGGCTACCCCATCGACGCCGTGGTGCTGACGACGGGCTGTGACAAGACCACGCCTGCGGGCATCATGGCCGCCTCCACCGTCGACATCCCTGCCATCGTGCTATCCGGCGGACCCATGCTCGACGGCTGGCACAACGGCGAACTGGTCGGCTCGGGCACCGTGATCTGGCGCAGCCGCCGCCAGCTAGCCGCGGGCGAGATCGACGAGGAAGAGTTCCTGCAGCGCGCCTGCAGCAGCGCGCCCTCGGCGGGCCACTGCAACACCATGGGCACGGCCTCCACCATGAACGCCGTGGCCGAAGCCCTGGGCCTGTCGCTGCCGGGCTGCGCGGCCATTCCAGCCCCCTACCGCGAGCGGGGCCAGATCGCCTACGAGACCGGCCGGCGCATCGTCGAGATGGCCTACGAGGACCTGCGCCCCTCGCGCATCCTCAGCCGCGAGAGCTTCCTCAACGCCTTGTCGGTGGTCAGTTGCGCAGGCGGATCCAGCAACGCGCAGGTGCACATCATGGCCATGGCCCGCCACGCTGGCGTCGAACTGTGGCCGCAAGACTGGACCGAGCACGCCTACGACCTGCCCCTGCTGCTCAACATGCAGCCAGCGGGCCGCTTCCTGGGCGAGCGCTTCTTCCGCGCCGGCGGCGTGCCGGCCCTGATGTGCGAGCTGCAGCAGGCTGGCCGCCTGCATGGCGACTGCCTCAGCGTCACCGGCCGTACCGTGGGGGAGAACCTGCAGGGCCGCGAGACCCGCGATCGCGAGGTGATCTTCCCTTTCCATGCGCCGCTGATGGAGAAGGCCGGCTTCCTGGTGCTGAGCGGCAATCTGTTCGATTTCGGCATCCTGAAGACCTCGGTGATCTCCGAGCGTTTCCGCGAGCGCTACCTGAACCGCCCAGGCGAAGAGGGCGTCTTCGAGGCGCGTGCCGTGGTATTCGAGGGGGCCGACGACTACCATGCGCGCATCAACGACCCGGGACTGGACATCGACGAGGGCTGCATCCTGATCATGCGTGGCGCTGGTCCGATCGGCTGGCCGGGCTCGGCCGAGGTGGTCAACATGCAGCCGCCCGACGCCCTGATCCAGCGCGGCATCATGACCCTGCCGACCCTGGGCGACGGCCGTCAGTCCGGCACGGCGGACAGCCCCTCCATCCTCAACGTCTCGCCCGAGAGCGCGGTGGGCGGCGGGTTGAGCTGGCTGCAGAGCGGCGACCTCATCCGCATCGACCTCAACGCCGGCCGCTGCGATGCGCTGGTGCCGCCCGAAGAGATCGAGCGCCGCCGCCGCGAGCTCCCCGCGCCCCCGATCCCCCAGAGCCAATCCCCTTGGGAAGCGCTGTACCGGGAGAAGACCGGTCAGCTCGTCGACGGCGCCACGCTGGATTTCGCGTTGAACTACCGGCGCATCGCGGAGAAGACACCGCGCCACAACCATTGAGCCTCGTCTGCCTTGCAAGCGCTGCGCCGCGGGCGGGGCGCGCGGCTTGGGCCGCGGCTTGAACCCTGAAAGGAAATCGTATGAGCGAAGTGACAGCGGCCACGCTGGCCGGTGCGGTGAAGCACGTCCAGGTGTTGCCGGATGACGGCCTTGCGGGCACCCTGGTGGGCCGTGTCTGGGTCGGCGGCGCCTTGCCTGGGCCGGCCGTCGCCGCCCTGCGGCCGGAGGGCGTGTTCGACCTGAGCGAACACTACCCGACCATGAGCACGCTGCTCGATACCGAGCATCCCGCCGAGGCGGCGCGCCGGGCACCCGGCCGGCGCCTGTGCAGTGTCGACGAGTTGCTGGCCAACAGCCTGCCGGGCACCCGCAACGAGACGTTGCCCTGGCTTCTGGCCCCCTGTGACCTGCAGGTCGTGAAGGCTGCGGGAGTGACGTTCGCCGCCAGCCTGATAGAGCGTGTGATCGAGGAACAGGCGCGGGGCGACGCCAGCCGGGCCCAGGGCCTGCGCAACCAGGTGATCGAGCTGATCGGCGAAAGCCTGGCCGACATCCGTCCCGGCTCGTCGCAGGCGATGGCGCTCAAGGCGCTGCTGCAGCAAAAAGGCCTGTGGTCGCAATACCTGGAGGTGGGCATCGGCCCGGACGCCGAGGTCTTCACCAAGGCCCCGGTGCTGGCCTCGGTGGGCTGCGGCGAGGACATCGGCATCCGCGCCGACTCGGACTGGAACAACCCTGAACCGGAAGTCGTGCTGGCGGTAAACAGCCGCGGCGACATCGTCGGCGCCACCCTGGGCAACGACGTCAACCTGCGCGACATCGAAGGCCGCAGCGCGCTGCTGCTGGGCAAGGCCAAGGACAACAACGCCTCTTGCGCGATCGGTCCCTTCATCCGGCTGTTCGACGTGGGCTTCGGTCTGGACGAGGTGCGCCGCGAGACCGTGCACCTGCGCGTCGCGGGTGCGGACGGTTTCGAGCTGCGCGGCATCAACACCATGAGCAGCATCAGCCGCGACCCGGCCGACCTGGTGGCGCAGACTCTGGCCGCGCACCAGTACCCCGACGGCTTCATGCTCTTCCTGGGTACGCTGTTTGCGCCCATTGAAGACCGCGACCAGCCCGGCGGCGGCTTCACCCACAAGCTCGGCGATGTGGTCACCATCCGCAGCGCCTGGCTGGGGGGGCTGCACAACCGGGTGACACACAGCGAGACCGCCGCCCCCTGGTGCTTTGGCTTGCGCGCCTTCATCGGCAACCTGGCCGAGCGCGGCCTGCTGCAGGGCCGCGCGCTCTGAGTCAGCGTTGGCGGCCTGCCCACCAGCCCAGGTCGCCGGCGTCGACCCCCTTCCCCGTCCCAAGACAAGCATTGATGGCGCAGACCATCAGGGAGACAACCCATGCTCAATACCCTCATCGACCGGTATTGCCGGTTCATTAACCTTCTCATCGCCCTGGCTCTGGCCGTCATGGTGGTGCTGGTTTTCGGCAACGTCGTGCTGCGTTATGCCTTCAATTCTGGCATCGCGATCAGCGAGGAGCTGTCGCGCTGGCTGTTCGTCTGGGTCACCTTCCTGGGCGCCGTGGCCGCCATCAAGGAAAACGCCCACCTGGGCACCGACATGCTCGTGTCGCGCCTGCCGGTAATGGGCAAAAAGGTCTGCCTGGTACTGGGTCACCTGCTCATGCTCTACATCACCTGGCTGTTCTTCGACGGCAGCTGGCAACAGGCCAAGATCAATTGGGATGTGCAAGCGCCGGTCACCGGGGCGTCGGTGGCCATCTTTTACAGCTCGGGGGTAGCGTTCTCGGTCTGCGCCGGCTTCCTGCTGGTGCTGCAATTGCTGCGCGCGCTGACCGGCCAGCTCAGCGATGAAGAGCTGGTGATGGTCAAGGAGTCCGAGGAACAGGCCGAGCTCGAGGCCCTCCAGGCCGAGCTAGCGCGCGAGAGCGCTGCCGGCGGCTCGCAAAGCCACTCCCCCCTGGGCGACACGCCGCTGCCTCACTCACGCAGCTAAGAAACAAGAAAAAGAACCGGAGACCTCAACATGACCGTACTGATCTTTCTCGGCGGCCTCACCGGCGCCATGGCGCTCGGCATTCCGATCGCCTACGCGCTGCTGGCCAGCGGCGTGGCCCTGATGTGGCATCTCGACCTGTTCGACGCGCAGATCCTGGCGCAGAACTTCATCAATGGCGCCGACAGTTTCCCGTTGCTGGCCGTGCCTTTCTTTATGCTGGCTGGCGAAATCATGAACGTCGGCGGCCTCTCGCAGCGCATCGTGAACTTCGCGCTGGCGATCGTCGGCCATGTCAAGGGTGGCCTGGGCTATGTGGTGATTCTGGCCGCCTGCCTGCTGTCGGCCCTGTCGGGCTCCGCCGTGGCCGACGCCGCAGCGCTGACCGCGCTGCTGCTGCCGATGATGATCAAGGCAGGCCACAAGAAAGAAGTTTCGGGTGGCCTGATCGCGGCCTCCGGCGTGATCGGCCCGATCATCCCCCCCAGCATCGGCTTCGTGATCTTCGGCGTCACCGCCAACGTCTCGATCAGCAAGCTGTTCATCGCCGGCATCTTCCCTGGCGTCATGATCGGCATCGGCCTGGCCGTGGCCTGGTGGTGGCTCGGCCGCAAGGAAGACCTGGTCCTGCCCGAGAAGAAGACCAAGGCTGAAATCTGGCAGTGCGCACGCGAATCCCTCTGGGCGCTGATGCTGCCGGTGTTCATCCTGGTGGGCCTGCGCATGGGCGTCTTCACCCCGACCGAGGCCGCGGTGGTGGCCGCCGTGTACTCGCTGTTCGTGGCCAGTGTGGTGTACCGTGAGCTGCCGCTGAGCGCACTGCTCCCAATCTTCACCACAGCGGCCAAGACCACCGCTGTGGTCATGTTCCTGGTGGCCGCCGCGATGGTGTCATCGTGGCTCATCACCGTGGCCAACCTGCCGACCCAGATGGTGGAACTGCTCAAGCCCTTCATGGACAACCAGACCCTGCTGCTGATCGCGATCATGGTGCTGGTGATGCTGGTCGGCACTGCGATGGACATGACGCCGACCATCCTGATCATGACCCCGGTGCTGATGCCGGTGATCAAGGCCGCCGGCATCGACCCGATCTATTTCGGCGTGCTGTTCATCATCAACAACTCGATCGGCCTGATCACGCCGCCGGTGGGCACCATCCTCAACGTGGTGGCCGGCGTGGGCCGCATGAAGATGGACGAAGTCACCAAGGGCGTGCTGCCCTTCATGCTGGCCGAGTTCGCCGTACTGTTCATCATGGTGGCCTTCCCGCAGACCGTGATGGCACCGCTGCGCTGGTTCGTGGGGTGAGGCGCGCGGTCGATCAGGCCCAGAGTTGGCTCAATGACCGCGCCGCCCCCCAGTTTGCAAATTGCTTGTATTCACTCCGATTCCTGCCATGAACCAGACCCTTCAATCCTCTTCGGTCATCGATGCCCTGCTTGCCGAGCTGGGCCCGCTGGCCGTGCTCGCCGGCAGCGACGTGCCGGTGCGCAACCACAACGACTACAGCGGCCTGCCGGCCAGCCGCCCCCTGGCCGTGGTTCGCCCTGCCGACACGGCCGGGGTGGCCACCGCGGTGCGCATCTGCCATGAACACGGCGTGGGCGTGGTGCCCCAAGGCGGGCTGACCGGCCTGTGCGGTGGCGCGCGCGCCTCGGCGGGTCAGGTGGCCCTGTCGCTGGAACGCATGGTGGGCATCGAGGAGGTCGATTCGGCCTCGGCCACCATGACCGCGCTGGCCGGCACCCCGCTGGAGACCATCCAGCAGGCGGCCACCGCCGCCGGCTTCTTCTGCCCGCTGGACCTGGGCGCACGCGGCTCGTGCGCGATTGGCGGCAACCTGTCGACCAATGCCGGCGGCAACCGCGTGATCCGCTACGGCATGGCGCGCGAGATGGTGCTGGGCATCGAGGTGGTGCTGCCGGATGGCACCGTGGTCACCAGCCTCAACAAGATGATCAAGAACAACGCGGGCTTCGACCTCAAGCACCTGTTCATCGGCAGCGAGGGCACGCTGGGCATCATCACACGGGTGGTGCTCAGGATGTTCCCAAAGCCGGCCTCGACCATGGTGGCGATCTGCGCCGCCAAGGACTACGACAACGTGCTGACGCTGCTGAACTCGGCGCGCCAGAACCTGGGGCCGCTGCTCTCGGCCTTCGAGGTCATGTGGCCCGACTACTGGCAGTTCGCCACCACCCAGGCCCCAGGGGTGCGCGACCCCCTCAAGGGCGACGACACGGCCCATGGCGCCTACGTGCTGGTCGAGGCGCTGGGAACCGACCCGGTGCATGACGCACAGCGCTTCGAGGCTTGGTTGGGCGGTCTGCTGGAGTCGGGCGTGGTTCCCAATGCGGCACTCGCGCAGTCCCTGGCCGACGGCCGCGCGTTCTGGAGCATCCGCGATGCCAGCGGCGAACTGCACCCGCTGTGGCCAGGCCACCTGGCCTTTGACATCGGCCTGCCGGTGGCTCGCATGGACGACTATGCGCGCCGCTGCCGCGAGGTACTCCATGCCCGCATCCCCAGCGTCCGGGCCCTGTTCTACGGCCACATCGGCGACGGCAATCTGCATATCATCGTCTACCAGCCTGGCGCGGCAGAGCAGCCCAAGGCACTGGTCGACGGCATTGTGTACGGCCTGGTGCGTGAGTACGGCGGTACGGTCTCGGCCGAGCACGGCATCGGCACCCTCAAGCGCCAATGGCTTGGCCATGCGCGCTCGCCCGAGGAGATCGAGCTGATGCGAGTCATCAAGAAGGCGCTCGATCCGCAGGCGCTGCTGAACCCGGGCAAGGTGATCTGACCGGACCGTTCACCCGTCGACGCGACATCGTGCCCGGAAGCAAGCTGCTCGTTCCGCGCTGAACAGCACGGCGTTTCAGTGCCCAAAGCAACCCCTGAACTCACTCGAAGAATCGTCATGACACTCCGACTGGCTGGAAAAGCCACCTTCATCACCGCGGCCGGACAAGGCATCGGCAGAGCGACCGCGATCGCTTTTGCCGCGCAGGGCGCGCGCGTGATCGCGACGGATATCAACCAGGAGGCGCTTGCTTCCTTGCGCCGGGAAATTGCTTGCAGCACCCACGTCCTGGATGTCACCGATGCCCAGGCCATTCGCGACGTGGCAGAGGCTGCAGGCCCGGTTGACGTGCTCTTCAATGCGGCAGGCTTCGTCCACGCAGGCAACCTGCTCGAGTGCACGGAAGACGAGTGGACGTTTGCATTCGACCTCAACGTGCGCGCCCAATTTCGCACCATCAGAGCCTTCCTGCCAGGCATGCTGGAGCGAGGCAACGGGTCCATCATCAATGTGGCATCCGTTGCGGGAAGCATCAAAGGCGCACCCAACCGAGTCGTGTATGGCACCACCAAGGCCGCCGTCATCGGCCTGACCAAAGCCGTCGCTGCCGACTTTGTCGCCAAGGGGATCCGATGCAATGCCATTTGTCCCGGCACGGTGATGTCGCCATCGCTGCTGGAGCGCATCACGGCCCAGGCACAAGCCACCGGCCAGACGCTGGCCCAGGTCGAGGCGGGCTTCGTGGAGCGCCAGCCCATGGCCCGCCTGGGGCGAGCCGAAGAAATTGCGGCCTTGGCTATCTACCTGGCCAGCGATGAATCCTCTTTCACAACAGGTACCGCCCAGATCATTGACGGCGGTTGGTCCAACTAAGCTCCCATTTCAACCATGAAACTGCTTCGCCACGGCCCCAAGGGCCAAGAAAAGCCCGCACTGCTGCACACGGACGGCACGGTTCGCGACCTCAGCCCGGCGCTGCCCGACATCGTCCCCGGCACCTTGTCTCAGTCCGGCATGGCGGCCCTGCGCAGCCTCGATGCCAGCACCTTGCCCATCGTCCCTCAGGGCCGTCTGGCCGTGCCATGGACCGGCATGCGCAAGTTCATTGCCATCGGTCTGAACTACGCGGACCACGCCGCCGAAGCGAACATGCCGATCCCCAAGGAACCGATTGTCTTCACCAAGACGGTCGACTCGGCCGTGGGCTGCAATCACCCGGTCGTGTTGCCGCAGGGCTCGGTCAAGAGCGACTGGGAGGTGGAACTCGGGGTGGTGATCGGCACCCGCGCCCGCTATGTCAGCGAGGCCGATGCCCTGAACCACGTGGCGGGCTACTGCACCATCAACGATGTGTCGGAACGCGAGTACCAGCTCGAGCGTGGCGGCACCTGGGACAAGGGCAAGGGATGCGACACCTTCGGCCCCATCGGCCCGTGGCTTGTGAGCGCCGACGAGGTCGGTGACCCGCAAGACCTCTCGATGTGGCTCGACGTGAACGGTGAGCGCCAGCAGACCGGCAACACCCGCACCATGATCTTCACGGTAGCCCAGCTGGTCAGTTACCTGAGCCGTTTCATGACACTGGAGCCGGGCGACCTGATCACCACCGGCACGCCGCCCGGCGTGGGCATGGGCAAGAAGCCGCAGCCCCAGTTCCTGAAGCCGGGCGACGTCATCACCCTGGGCATCGAGCGGCTTGGCGAGCAGAAACAGACCGTGTTTGCCTGGGATCCGGAGTTGATCGACGGATAAAGGCGTACCGCTGCACGAGCCGATCGACCCGCGCCATTCCGGGGTTCCGTGGTGCTCCCGCAGCGGCCGCCACTCTCGCCGGCTACAAGTCCGCCAAGGACGCACTAGGCAAGAAGGTCGTAGCCAGGGCCCCGGTCAACCTTTGCCTGCGCCGCGTGCCGGGCACCAAGCGCGATGCCACCCGCTCCGTGCCGGGCGATGTGTGCAACAAGGACGCAGATGTCATTGCCCGCGGCGGCGACGTGCAGCAACTGGCGGCACAAGCGTTCCTGGAGCGCGGGAAGGCCTCGGCCGGATCGCGCCTCAGCCAGTTGGAAGTGAAGTCCGCATCAGGTTATGTGCCGCTGGACCCGGCCAGGACCTATGCCGTCATCACCAACAATTTCCTCGCCGATGGCCAGGATGGCTACACTACGATGAAGAGCGTCGCCGGTGCACGCCGAAGCGACGTCGGGCTGGACTACGCCGAGGCCTTCCTGACTTATGTTGAGGGACTGCCAGGCGCATCCAGGGAACTGAAGAAGCTGCCGGTGGCGGACTACAGCACGCAGCTGTTTACCGATATACCCTGAGCCGGCCGCTGCGCACGCACGCCGGACACCGCGCGGGGTCCGGCGCTGCGCGCCGCCGCGTGGGAGCACCGGCAGCGCGCGGGACACTGATCAAGCAGACTTTTGGACATGCCCCTCAAGCGGCGCGCGCGATTTGGTGAGCCGATAGCCGATGCCGAGCAGTGCGAACCACACGGGTGCCACGTAGAGCGCCACCCGGGTACCCGGATCGAGCGACAGCAGCGCCGCAACCGCGATCATGAAGGCGACCACCAGCCAGTTGGCATAAGGCGCGCCAGGCATGCGAAAGTCCACCGCCTTGACCCGGCCGGCGGCGATTGCCTTGCGATAGCCGAGGTGGGCAATCATGATGATCGACCAGGTCCACAGCGAACCGACCAGCGAAATGCTGGTGACCCAGACGAAGACCTGCTCCGGCACGATGTAGTTGAGCAGCACGCCGATGCCCATCAGCACGGCCGAGAACGTGATGGCGGTGGACGGCACATGCTTGCTGCTGACCCTGCCGAAGGCGCGCGGCGCCTGGCCAAATTGCGCCAGCGTGTACAGCATGCGCCCCGTGCTGAAGATGCCGCTGTTGCAAGATGAGGCTGCCGCCGTGATGACGACCAGATTGACGATCGCGGCCGCCCCCGGAATGCCGATCCTCTCGAACACGTAGACGAAGGGGCTGACGCCGGGCTTCAGTTCATTCCAGGGCACCAGCGCCATCATGACGATCAGCGCGCCAACGTAGAAGATCAGAATGCGCCAGACGACGCCGTTGGTCGCATGCGGCAACACCTTCTCGGGATTCTGCGCCTCCCCCGCGGTGACACCGATCAGTTCCACGCCCTGGTAGGCGAACATGACGATCTGCAAGGTCAGCACCACGCCGAGCGTCCCGAACGGCATGAAGCCGCCATGCGTCCACAGGTTCGAGAAGCTGGCCGTCGGGCCGAGCGGTGTCACGCCGAAGAAGATGATCGCCAGCCCGATCACGATCATGGCGATGATGGTTACCACCTTGATCAGCGCGAACCAGAATTCCAGCTCGCCGAATACCGCGACCGCGATGCAATTCACCAGGTACAGCACCGCCAGGGTGGCCAGCGCCGGTATCCACTGCGGCACGTCCGGGAACCAGTAGTGCACGTAGACTGCGACCGCGGTGATCTCGGCCATCCCGGTGACCACCCACATGAACCAGTACGACCAGCCGGTGGCGAAGCCGGCAAAGGGGCCGACAAACTCCTCGGCGTAGGTTGCAAAGGATCCGGTCACCGGGCGGTACAGCAGCAGCTCGCCCAGCGCGCGCATGATGAAGAAGATCGCCACGCCGCCGATGGCATAACTCAGCATCAGTCCCGGGCCGGCGATGGCGATCGCGCGCCCTGCTCCCAGAAACAGTCCGACACCGATGGCGCCGCCGATGGCGATCATCTGGATGTGCCGGTCCTTGAGCCCGCGATGGAGATCCTTCTCCTCGTGGGCCCGCTCTTCGTCGAGCAGTTTCCTTACGTCAGTCATATTGATCTCCTCTCAGACCCGCGAACGCTTGTCAGCACCAGCATGGCTCTCACCCGTGAATTGGTTCCGGCGCGCAATGACCTTCCGGAAACGGGTTGCCCGGCTTCGCGCCGGTAGTGCGCCAGCATGAACCCTCCGATGTCGAAGCCGGCCCTGGCGGCCGGAAAGTCGGATTGCTGGATTTGCGGCTGTGGTCATAAGTTGTCTCCTCTGGTAATCGTTATTTGGATCGATGCGGCCGGCGCTTCGCGCCTTGTCTATCGCCCGCGCGGCATCGCGCATCGTCCTGATCGCCTTCATTCCCCGACAACGCATCCCAGCGTCCGAAATCGAGGCGATCTTCTATCACTGGGTCTCGACCCTGTCAATACGTTTCCCGCGCTGCCGTGCAACGACCTTCGCGCAGCCTGCTGTCATGCCGCGAGGCTGGCCGGCGGCCGGGTTCCTGGCTTTGCCTGCTGCGCCAACCCGGTCTCAGCTCACGCATTCCAAGGCGCTACCCTGGTTCAGCGTTGCCAGGTTTTTCAGCATGTCGGCCACCATCTCCTTGAGGCCGAATTCAGGTCTCCAGTTCCAATCTCGCCTGGCTACCGAGTCGTCGATAGAGTCAGGCCATCCACCGGCAATCTCCTGACGGAAATCAGGCTCGTACCGGACATCGAACCCCGGGCAATGCCGCCGGATCTCGTTCGCGATATCGCCAGGCGTGAAGCTCAAGCCCGCAAGGTTGTAACTTCCCCGCTCGGAGATGCTGGCGCCAGGCGCCTCCATCAGCTCGATGGTCGCGCGAACGGCGTCCGGCATGTACATCATTGGCAGGGCTTCATCTTTCTCCAGAAAGCAGGCATAGGGTTGCGCCCTGAGCGCCGAATGGAAGATATCGATTGCGTAGTCCGTGGTTCCGCCGCCTGGAGGCGTCTTGTAGGAAATCAATCCTGGATACCGCAGGCTCCGGACATCCACGCCATGGTTCTCAAAGTACCAACGGCACCATCCTTCGCCCGCCAGCTTGGAGATGCCGTAGACGGTCTTGGGCTCCATGATGGTGCTTTGGGGCGTGGCGTCCGACGGCGTTGTCGGGCCGAATGCCGCAATCGAACTGGGCCAGAATACCTTGTCGAGCCTCTGGTGACGCGCAGCCTCCAGCACGTTCAGCAGGCCGTTCATGTTGAGTTGCCACGCCCATGTGGGCGACTTCTCTCCCGTTGCCGACAATGCGGCTGCCAAGTGATAGATCTGGGTGAACCCATGCCGCTCGATGACATCGCGGAGTTGCGCCCGATCGGTTACGTCGAGCATTTCATGCGTGAGGTGCGGGTGGCGGCCGTGCGGCACCATGTCGCTCGTGACGACATTCTGCTTGCCATAGCGATCGGCCAGCGCCGACGCCAACTCCGTTCCCAATTGGCCGTTGGCGCCAATGATCAGAACCCTGGCTGGCTTTGTCATTGAATGATCCCCAGTTCCTTGCCTGCGATCTCGAACGCCTCCAACGCCTGGTCCAGCTCGGCGCTGTCGTGCAAGGCGCTGATCTGCACGCGGATGCGTGCCTGCCCCCTGGGGACCACGGGATAGAAGAAACCGATGACATAGACGCCCAGCTCCAGCAGACGCCGGGACAGTTGCTGCGCCTTTTCCGCGTCGTACACCATGACGGGAATGATGGGGTGGTCGCCGAGCTTCACGTCGAAACCCAGCGTGCCGAGCTTGCCGCGGAAGTACCGCGCATTGCGCTCGAGCTTGTCTCGCAACGTGGTATCGGCTTCGAGCAGGTCGAGCACCTTGAGTGTCGCGCCCACGATGCACGGCGCCACCGTGTTCGAGAAAAGATAAGGCCGGGAGCGTTGGCGCAGCAATGCCACGACTTCCTTTCGCCCACTCGTAAAACCACCCGAGGCGCCGCCTAGCGCTTTGCCGAGCGTTCCGGTGATGATGTCGACCTTTCCGAAGATCCCACGGTGTTCGTGAGAGCCGCGGCCACGCTGCCCAAGGAAGCCGGTGGCATGGCACTCGTCAATCCCGAGGAGCGCCCCGAACTCGTCGCAGATCTCGCGGATCTCGTCGAGCCGGGCAATCGTGCCATCCATCGAGAATACGCCATCGGTAAACACGAGCTTGAAACGTGCGCCTGCGGCATCGGCCGCCTTCAACTGCTCGCGAAGATCCGCAAGGTCATTGTTCTTGTAGCGGAAACGCTTGGCTTTACAGAGCCGGATGCCATCGATGATGGAAGCGTGGTTCAGTTCGTCGCTGATGACAGCGTCGTCCGGACCAAGGAGCGTCTCGAACAGGCCCCCGTTTGCATCGAAGGCCGAGCCGTAGAGGATCGTGTCTTCGGTGCCGAGAAAGCTCGCGAGACGCGCCTCGAGCGACTTGTGCAGATCTTGCGTACCACAAATGAACCGAACGGAGCTCAAGCCAAAACCACGCTCGCCGAGCGCGCGATGCGCAGCCTCCACGACCTCCGGATGGGACGAGAGGCCCAGGTAGTTGTTAGCGCACAGGTTGATGACTTCCTTCCCATCGGTAGTCCTGATAAGGCTGCCCTGGGGTGAGGCGATGATACGCTCGGTCTTGAACAGACCGGCTTGTTCAATGGACTCGAGCTCCTGGCGGATGGCTGCGTAGAATGCGTCTGTTGTCGGCACAGCGGTGCTCCTGTAAACTGAGGGTGATCGATAAACCGAACATGTTCTGTATATCGAACGTTTTGTTCACTTTACAGGACTTCATTTCATGACACAAGTCCCCCCGCCGGAGGCGTTCACAGAAGGCCCCCCCGTCATTGGAGCCAGGCTGCAATTGCTTCGCCAGGCACGCAAGCTCTCCCTCGACGAGCTTTCCCGGCGTGCTGGCGTATCCAAATCGATGCTTTCGCAGGTTGAGCGGAATCTTGCCAATCCCACGGTGGCGGTCTTGTGGCGATTGGCGAACGCCTTGGGCATTGGCCTGGCCGAGTTCCTTTCCGGCGGGCAGGCCGACAAGCCGACGCCAACCGTGACGGTCATTCCTGCTCACTCGATTCCGGTGATCAGAAGCCCGGATGGCAAATGCGAGTTGAAGATTCTCGGCCCGGTGGACCTTGCAAGCCGGGTGGAATGGTATGAGCTGTCGATCCATCCTGGCGGCGTACTCGCATCCGAGCCGCATGAGAGTGGTTCGAAAGAACATCTGTCCGTAATGAGCGGCTGCGTCACCGTTCAATCCGGCCCCAGTGAGAAGAAAGTCCGGCACGGCGAGTCCGCGCGCTATCCGGCGGATGTTCAGCATGCCATTTCGAATCCTGGAAAAACCATGGCCACGGCACTGCTGGTCGTTGAGTACGCCCAATGAAGCCGTTCATCGGAAGTCGACAGGATCACGCCAGCACTGCAACACGAGCGCGGGCTGGCTCCCTTGCGAATTCGTCAAGCTGCGGTTGCACCGGTGGAGATGCCGCTGAAGGAAACCTTCACCAAGGCGAGCTTGCTGGCTCACCTGGTCGCCCAGACCGAGCTTGATGCCAAGACCGTCAAGACCGTGCTGGCACATCTGGAAAACACCGTCCTGACCGCGGCGCACAAGAAGGGTGTGGGCGAGTTCACGCTCCCCGGCCTGCTCAAGGTCAAGGCCCTGCAAGTACCGGCGACCAAGAAGCGCTTCGGCAAGAACCCGTTCACCGGCGAAGATCAGTGGTTCGCTGCAAAGCCCGCAACCGTCAAGGTGAAGGTCCGCCCGCTGAAAAAACTGAAGGATGGCGCGCTGTAGGGCGTACCGACCTGCTGAAAGAATGGAGCCCGCCCGGCTCCTTTTTTTCGCGCCAGGCTGGCGAAATAGATATCTCTTCACCGACCTGCAGGTCCCGAAATCTTCAGGCGCGTGCTGCGCTCGAACCCGCTGTCCACGCGAGATCGTCGCCGATCAACTGCAGCTACCCGGCGGCAAAGGCGGACATTCCGGAATTCAGAGATTCAGGGGCGTGAGCGGACTTCTTCAGAACTGGTACCGCAGGCCGGCCACGATCTGCCGGCCCAGGCCCGGGGTGACCGCAAGGTTTCCCCATGATGCCGGGTAGTAATTCTTGTTGAACAGGTTGTGCACGTCCAGCGAGATTCGGGTGTGGCGATTAATCTGCCAGTATGTCACCAGCTTGACGGTGGTGTAGGCAGGCAGCGAATAGGTGTCGGTGGCATTGCCGGAGCGCGAGCCCACGTAGACCAGGCCGCTGCCCACACCGTAGCGCCCGCCTAGTACTACTGTGTTAAAAAATAAGGCATTATTTGCTTATCTTCAAGTGAGTTACGAGGAAAGCGATGGAAGCCT
>NZ_JBIUHC010000192.1:0-17147 GCF_044627735.1 Cupriavidus sp. CuC1
ACCCCCCACCTAATAAGCCTCATCGACATGCCGCCTATAAGGCTTGCTGAGGGAGGCTTAACTTGGGTGGATTGGCCCTCACCCCCCCTTCATGGACATACTCATTTTCGCCAAGGGCATCAAGATATCCCGCGGCTGGAACTACGATTAGTAGCCCTCCCGCAACAAAAAAAACCGAGAGAAATCCGTAACCAAATGCCATGAAAAGCAGGAGCAGGGCATCCCCAACATTTACTCCAGACGGAAAAAAATTAACCGCCAGTGAAAAATATAGAAAAGCGACCACAACACCATAGGAAACAGCAAATGCTGGCAAATTCTTGCGCAATGAATCTAACAGGCTACCAATTTTATTTGCACCTGCCTCTCTCGCCTGAGCGATTGCTTTCACTGCATCGGCCTTTCGTTGTTCAGCCAAGGCTGTCTCGCTCTCAATCCGCGCTTTAGCCAACGCTCGACTCGCGCTTCCTCGACGCAGAATCGCGCCAGCAATTCGACTTGGATGGCGCCGCAAGATCAATACTTTCCCTCGATTACGGCCACTATATTTATTCACCATGCCCCCTCATTCCTCTCTATTCTACTCTGTAAATAAATATCCAAAATTTAACACTATTACCCAAGATGGACTGCGCTAATTTATATAGAAAAAATTTATTGCGTTCATCGAATGCATATTCCCCACGGCGAGGAAATCTACACTCTTCACACAATCTTGAAAACTAAATTGCTCATTCAAAATAAAAATTCAGCTATTTTTATAATCGACCACTAATTGTAACTGCATCAGGCGACTTCACCACACCTTGCGATCAACAACTCCTATCACCAAAAAAACAGGCAAGGCATTGGCGAATGGCGAATGGCGAATGGCGAATGGCGAATGGCGAATGGCTCTCGATAATAGTGTGTTCGCTGCTGAACCGCTGTTGTCTGCCGGGGCACAACGTCTCCCGCGCTGACCGCGTAGTATTGCAATGAACCCCAACTGCGTGGAACGAGGAAAACTAAAATTAGAAGGGTTTCGGATCGAGCCACTCACGCACGAGCTCCTCAATATATCGGACGAATTTTGGGAATAATGAGGGGCATGTCGATAACGACCGTTGACCGTCACGGGTTGCCCCCGTTGCTGAATCGTTCACTTGTTGTCTGCTGGGCCCTTTCTCTCCGGAATGCGGTGGCTGCCATGAGGCCAGCGCCGATCACGGGGTGGCCGGTGCAACCTGCATCTTGTCCTCCGGGTAGAGGCTCATGAAGCTGCGCGCTTCCTCAGGATCCTGGCAGGTCAACCAGTCGTCCCACTGTGCCGGCGGCACGAACACGACCGAGCGCTTTTCCTTGCCTGGTGCGTGCATGCGATTCATGACCGGATGCTCGTCCGCATTGACCGTCAGCATCGTTTCTCAATAGAGGTAACCGTTACTAACGGCCTTCCGGCTCTGGTTCAAAGCCGTCGGGGGCGCCGGCATCCGCCCGCCAAGCTTGTATCCTGGGCAAAACCAGGGACGCGAGGTGACGTGTGTCCTCTGCTGTGCCGGAGCAATCGAATGACAAGGATATGGTCACAAGAGAAGCGGTCATGATGAGGGGCCGAACCGTGTCCAGAAAGCCCAGCACTTCTTCGTCCGACCAGAGATCGCCTTCTCGGAACTGATCTGACCGGTTGAAGAGGTCGAGGCAAAGATCAAAGATCAGCGGTGAGGCGGCTTTCAGCGAAGCCAGGGACTCCGGCGTTTCGTGAATGACTTGATCTGTTCCGGTAGTTTTTCTGAGACTCTCGTCGATTGCCACGTCCCACTTGTCGCCCTGTAGGCAATAGAAATGCACCGCATCGAACATGCCCCGTGCCACGGCGGGGGCGATGAAGGAGTCATACCTGATCCACTCTTCTTCCTCAATGTATGCACGCAGGCGTCGCAGGTCCGCGGCAAGTAGTTCTCGTTCTTGCTCAGCGTCGCCGTGAAAGTCATAGCCACCGTCCCAGTGGTAGTCGGCATGCGCCAGTGTGTAGCGCCGGCCTCCTGTCTGTTGCCGGAAAGACTCCCAAACATAGAGAGCCCACTTATGGTTATCCATCAGCCACACGGACGCGCCCAGATCGATGAGAAGATCGTCGTCCCGCTTCAATGACTTAACATCGATGTTCAACATATTCATTCCGTCGATTAAGTTCATCTACCGTTTCCATGAGAAACGGCGATTTACATATAGTGGTAGCTACTGTATCTCATGGCTAAGTGCTCCCACTAACCAACTGAATTCGCCCCCGGATGAAGGGGGCGTTTTCCTTCATGTTGTCTCCGTTTCTGAATCATGCACTAGCTGCCTGCGGGGCGTTGTCGTCTCGGTACGTAGTACCTGGCGATGCCACCAGCGCCGGTCATGGGGGACCTGCGCAGCCTGCATCTTGCCCCCTGGATTGAGCTTCATGAAGCCGTGCGTCAAAAGTCTCGACCCCGCGGCATTCGCGTTGCAGGTGCCGCCCCAACCAACGAACAAGTGTCTAGCCTGGTCCGATCTATTGCGGACAGCGAGCCCGGGCAAGCGGTCGCATACGTCCCAGCAAAGGACGTCGAGCTTCCGGTGTGGGCCCGGCGCCCTAACTTTTTCATCTTTGCGCCGGCGCATCATGCGTCGGGGAGGGGTGTCGTCATTGGCACGATCGACAAGCTTGCGTCGGCGCGCAATCCTCGAAATCTCAATATAACTCGGCCTCTTGAGGCGTTGGACGCACGGATCATCGATGAGAGCTATCGGGCGAACGCCGGTCGCTACTAAGCAATCGCTGATATCGCGCCGCGCCACTTGTGCATCGGCGATAGCGGGCTCCAGCCGTTCACCACTATTGACGCGAGCGCCAATGGAAGGGCCCCTCGGAAGACCCGCTGCAGACGGCGGTGAGCTCGCTCCATGCGAACCACCCGAACGCGCCGATGTAGCGCTTTCCGATTATCCGGCGACTTGACGCTCGCGGCACGTTGAACAGTCCAGGCGGTGCTGCAGATAGATCGCTTGGCACTTCGTCGGTTTCTTGTACGCCGCGAGCCAACCCAAGGCCACCAGGGCAGCCTGGGGCGGCCGGCAAATGCGGGGTCAAATGAAGAATCCAACAGATTCTAAAATTCCATCACGTTCATCCGTCCAGTCGTATCAGCCTTCCCCGATATGGCAGTCAGGTCGGCCTGCGCATCATCGTTTTCGAGGCTTGCTCGGCGTTCACTCACGTTACGGCCTGCACACCCGCGCTGTCACCGTATTTCGTGACACGCTTCACCGAAGGCTTCAACCGCTTCGTTACCTCCACGATTGCTCCGGTTGCTTCCGGCGGGAGCAGTTGCCGGGTGGGGCTTTCACCCACTGGAAAAGCGCCGCCTTTTCACGGCGCACGCCATGAGGCGTCATTCACTCGTGCCGTCACTCGGACGTTCAGACGTCGGCTCCACACCAGCAAGCAGCCGTTCGATTGGCGAAGACGAACGTTGCATCATCGGCCTTGGGGACGTTCAAGTGTCGGCGTGTGCGCGGCGGCTATGTCTATATGTTTGAACCAGGGCCGCCCGCTGTTCAATAAACCGTATCTTGCAGAATGCGAACCTTGCCAAACGTTTCAAGTTCGATGAACTTGGATGCGTACTGATGCTCGGGAACTTTTTTTCTTAATAGATCGAAGAAATTTCTGTCGTGGGTTGACAAGATGATCTGCCGATCAAAGTTCTTTGAGATGGAGCGCAGAAGATCGATTGTTGACAGGACGTTGATCGAATCCATGGAGTGGATGGGGTCGTCAATAAAAATACATTGGACGTCATTTCCGTCTGGCTGTTTTACGTGCAGTGAACGTGCCAGGAAGATACTTAAGCTCAAGATGTTGATCTGGGCAGCACTGAAGTAAAGATTGGGCGGAATGGTCTCGCCCTTCTCGTCGGCAACCAAAACGTTAAGTCTGGGACGATCGGTTTCCGGGAAATCGCAGTCGAACAGAACTTTCTTGAAATCCGGGTGTGGATCAATTTTTCGATAGATGGCGTTGATCAGATCGGTATAAAAGAAACCACGCACTCGCCTTTGAAGACGTTCGATCGTCCCAGCGTATTCGGTGTCGAGCTCAGATAACAGCGCCTCTTGTCGCAGAATATCCGCGACGACACGGTCAAGTTCCTTCTTCGCAGAAATCGACTGCATATACGGCAGCGCATCGTTGAGCTGATCTCCAAGCAGAGAATATGTGCCCGAACGAAGTGTCAAGGTAGCAACACCACTCTGCAGTTGAGCGATGTATGCGGTGACGTTCGCCGTAATTTCGGCTACGCTCCATCTATCATCATACGCTGCGATATGGCGTCGCACGTTAGACGCGAAACTCACCAAGGTTCCGTCGGCGCCTGCAATCAGCGCGCGCGCTCGCAATTCATCGTCGCCCAACGACTGTTGGGTTAGCCGAGAAAGAGTCGGTGAGTTCTTGTCGATGGTAGATAGTTGGATCACAGACTCCTCAAGAGTTGAGCGTGATTTCAGCATCTCTCGCTCCTTCTCGTTCTTCCGTGCGGCTACAAACGTTGGGAGTTCTTCGAGGGAGATAGCGTGTGCGGCGCAGAAGGTTGCCACTTTGCGATACAGATCGGTATCCGCAATAAGCCTTATCTGTGCGCGCAACTGCTCAATAGATTGAGTGTCGGTTTTCGCCTTTTGTTGCCGTTTATCGATCTCGCTCGAACAATTCTCGAGATCCTTGAGTTCCATCTGCCGGCGTGAGCTTAGCTGGCTAAGCTGAGCGTTGACATGTTCAGCGAGTTGGTCGAATGAGCGGTCGAGAACGTTTGACCGAAGCTTTCTGATAGTCTCGTTCGCGTTACGCTTTTCGAGATCCAGCCTCTGTACATCTGCCAGCGCTGCACGCAAATCTGCCTCATCCGTCGAAATCGCCTCACGAAGTGAAAGGATGACCTTGGTTCTAACCGCTCTCCACTCGTCCAGGAGTGATGTCAACTTTTTTGATGCGGCGTCGAGTTCGTGCTGGGCGGTGTCCTTGGACCGTATTGCCTCGGCTTCGTATTTGGAAAGCGCCGAGTTGTTCGCAATGCGATCGATTAACGCGGCGTATGATTCGTGACGATGTGAACACAACGGGCATTCATCGGAATGTGCTTTCGAAACTAAATCGGTACCCAGCGCGATCAATGTGGCAAACTGACTCGTTTGATTCTTAACTTGTTCAAGTACCCGCGAAGCACCATCTAGCGTAGTCGCCTTTGCTTGCCGTTCCAGCAATGCCGCCTTGAGGGGAACCATCGAAAAATCTCCGCGAATGAGGGGATTCACATCCGCACTATCGATCGAATCAACGCTGATCTCGATCGTCTCCACCTTCGCCAACTCCTCTTTGTGATTTCCGATCTTCGTAGCTAAAAGCTGTGCGCGAAGATTCATATCAGCCAAATCGGCCTCACGGGAGCCTTTCAGTTCGATGGCCGCGTCAATTTGTTGAAAGATCGAAGCGGCATTTCGTTGAAGTTCGTTCAGTGCATTCGCGGAGGATTCTATATCTGCTAGCAAGCGGCGACATTCGGCGGCTCGCTGCTCGAAGCTCGCGATTTCCCCTTGTGTCACAATAAGGCTGTCCTGCAACGTCCGAAGCAATTCTTGCGTTGCCGCTGACTTCTTTGTGAGTTCGACAAATTCAGGGATCTGCTCGGAAATCGCTGCCAGCCGGGAAGTGTCCGATGTCAAATCGGCGATAATCTTCTGCAGTTGAGCGATTGACTCGAGCAAGTTCGTGCGTCGCTCGAAGAGGTCCCGGGTTTTGGTGAGCACCTCAATATCGTTCTGTGCTTTGAGTTTTCTGTCTTTTGCGGCAGATATGTCCTCGAGTTCAGTCGTTACCACCGTCAACTCGGATATTGCCGTTTGCGTCTCGTTGGCGGCGGCGCCTAGCTCATGAATCCGCTTCGTGATCAGATTTCTTAGCAGACGAAGATCATCGGCATCAAAATTTGGATTCAGTACCGAAACATGCTCCCCATCTTGATGCAGGAAGCTAATCGTCTGGTTGATTTCTTCCAAAATGGATGGCTTTACCGGCGCCTCGGCAATAGCTCTGTGACGGGCTTCTTCATCCCTCGCTTTTGCGAGGTTGATATTCAGTTCTCGTTTTACCGCAGTTAGGTTTGCGCGATAAATCTCATCTTCATCGCCAAAACTTGCCATGAAACGGGAGTAGCGTGCTTCCGGCTTCTCCTCTCTAAGGAAGGAGTCAATTGCTTCCTGGGAAAGAAATATGTCGCTCAAGATCCCCATCTTCGGATGGGGCTCTTCTTTCTGGAAAAGATAGTCACGACTACCTCGCTTCGCCTTTGTTACCTCCTTGATATTTACGAAGGTATTTGCGACGACGGTAACCTGGGACGGCGCTTCATCATCGATGAAGCGATTTCGAAGAATATGCTGCTTCCGGTCTTCTTGATTTTGCGATCGAGAGAGAGATTCGTACTGTGTTCGCGTCAGATCGCGCACAAAGCGCCCAACGTTGTTGGTCAGATTCCATTCGACGGCATCATAGAAGGAGGTCTTTCCGAACCCATTCGGCGCGTAGATCGAAACAAAATTTGCGCAGTCGCCCTGAGGGGTCGAGAAATCAAATGTTCCGTCAGCCTTGTTCTGGTACGCGCGAAACCCTTCGATGATGACTTTTTTTATTTTCATGATTGAGAGATTCTGCTGAGCAATTCTGCGATGTGCTGCTTTCTCGTATAGCTCGATTTTTCCTTGCCGTCGGCCGGTATCATTTCCGTGCTCGAGACGACTTCCCGAACGAAGCTGGAACTGGAGTTCGGACGCGATTCAAGATCCATAGGACCGAGTTCCAAGTCCTTGCCAAGGATCATGTCCTCGAGCGCATGCAAAGTCTGCTCGCTTGTTTCCAGAATACCTTTATCGGAAATCAGAACCATCTTCCGAAGCGCGAAACGATTACTCTCAATTCTGTACTTGAGGTGCCGTGATACTGCCTTCGGAAAGACAAGCGCGAGGTAGATGTTCCAAGTTGCGAAGTCATTTGTGAGAGAGGCTTGGAAGTTCACCGCAATCAAGCTGGTAATTTCCAGCCAGGCCTCTGGATCGATACTCACATCCTGGAATCTGGCGACGAAACAACTGATGAAGCGATCAGGATCGTCAGATTGGTAGAGAACAAAGTCGACTGAAGGAAAGGCATCAGTCAAGTAACGAATGTCAATGTTACTGCGCAATAGCTGCACGATACGTCTCCGACAATTGATCGATTGCGGCCGTCTGATCGAATTCACCCGTGGGAACATAGTCGTCTTCGCGCCTGACAATGCAGTCCGCATGGAGCCCGTCGAGGTGAACTACCGTTCGCGCTGTCGTTGGCTTCCTTGGAGCATCAATATCTAGCTGTGGACTGGACGGACGACTGATATCCGTCACAAGTTTGTCGATCCGAATCTTGGATCTGGTTTTGGAGGGCGGCGCATCCCTATTGTTGCTGATCAGAACGATCCCATCAGGGTCAAGACCGTCGAAATTCGAGTGCGCAATGTCCTCCATAAATCGCGTCCATTCTTGCGTGGAACCGCTGTAAAGCAGCCGTCTGCGTTTTCGGAGATCATCGATATATGTGTCGTTGACTTCTTTGGTCTTATCTACCAAAAGCGACACTATGAGAAGCTCTAGCCAGGAAAGCCATAGTTTTTTGTCGGCCAATCTGAACCGCGGATTTCCGTGCACGAGTAGTCGATCTCCGAACTTCTGCATGAGCGAATGCGGGCTCGGACAGTCAGACGTAAGCTTCCCGCGAGCCAATTCTTGCAGCGTGTCCCTCAATGCCCGCCTGGTGTCTCGACACTCGAATGCGTCAAGCGGAAAAGTCTGGTCTAGTAAGTTCAGGAAGTTAAGAAGAAACGGGGGCAACACGGGCGCAAGGGCCACATCTTTGTATTTGTTGCTGGCGATGATTTGGTCGAATACAGCGATACTTACGCACTTGAGCCAGTTCTGACTTTCCTCCTCCCGGCCTTCCATGCTGTACTCGATGCCTACAAGTAACCATTCCTGATCTACCTGCTTGTAGACGCCGCCGCCGGACACGCCGACGACCTCACCATAGTTTGCGAAAGAACTGGTTTCGATGCAGAAATCCGAACGGTCGATATCAGTAATTTCGCATTTGAATGTCCTTATCTGCGCTTCTTCACGACCCCTGCGATTATGGGGATATCCGGCAAGCCACGCTCGGTCGTCTAGCTGAATGCTATTGCTGGCATATGCAATCGGTTCAATATCGACTCCGGCAATGAGGAGCAACGCCGCGTCGTCGACGCCTGATCCGAAAACTGCCAAAACGGGAAGCCTTGTGCCGTCTGGCATCGTTACCTGAATGTCTCCAGCGGCGCGTAATACTTTGGGGTCATGCCGATTGACTCGAACATTGTGACTGGCTGTGAGCACGTAGGCATACTGACCGGTCATAGCAGGAACGAGCACGCCGCTCCCTTGGTCCACGACGACTGCGTGGTTCTTGATCTGTTCGGAAGTGACTGCATTCACAGAATGATGTCCCCTTCTATGTCAGTCAGCGTTTCGGCAGCTGCAGATAGTTCATCGTGGCTGAAGATGAGTTTTTTGAGTTGAGGATAATTGAACAAGACCTTGCTTTCCGGAGCCATGTCCATGATTCGGGCAACGGTCACCTTGTTGGGCAACCCATGGCGGCTCCCGTCCGTTGAGATGATGAAGCCGTCGCTCCTTATCAGCGAGAGAAGCTCTGGGCTCGTATTACCTTTGCTACCGTGATGAGATACCTTGCAAGCTCCCACGTGCAGGGGATTCTGTTCCGAATATCCAGGCTTTCTGAGACTGGCGCAGACCGTCGAAGGGAACGCATCTCCAAGAAAGAGCGCCTTGGCGTTACCGGACGAAATCAAGAAGGAAATGGAGCTTGCGTTATGAACCGCCGTGTCCTCTTCAAATTCGTCTCCCTGCAGGAGATCGCCGAGTGACGATTTATAATCATTCTCGTGGGAAGATGTGAGGCTGTCGGGTCGCTCTTTCTCCCACTTCGCAAGTAGGGCGCGCAGTCCGTCTTCATCTGGAGAGAGAATCTGAATTTCTCCGTGACGGAAGTCGATCCTCTGTCCGGCGACCTTGAGTGCTCTTGGGCGCACGCCGGCCTCATCAAGCAAGTCATCGAAGAGGACGCCTTGCGCGATGCTTGTCAGCCGGTCACTACCGCCCCGCTGCAAGATCAACTGCGATCCTTCAGGTTCCACTCCGTCGCCAAGCTGGCGCGCGATAAGCCTTCCAGAATTGAACCACACTTCCTTTCCGATCACAGGAAGGAATGACTCGTTCTGACACGCCTTAAGCAGCCCGCCGATATGATCGTTGTCCACGTGAGTCAGTACGACGAGGTCAAGGGCGTCGCTGCGGCTCGATAGCGCCGTTAGGGTTGCATGCAGCGGTCCAGAGATTTGCTTGAATCCCTGCGTTCGTTGATAACATGCAGCTGGGCCGCCGTCGATCAGTATCCGAAAAGGGTCGTGCTTATCGATCCCCGCCTGAACGAAGATGGCGTCGCCGTGATTCGCGGGCAGGACGGTTATGGCTAATGACATGAAACGAAGGCCCCTCGGACTATCCTGCGGCAAGTTTGTGCGGGACGACTCGCCCGTGATCTAGGCCGGCGTTTTCCGTCATTCCGGCGCCGGTCGATTATATTCCCAGCGCTGGTCGGTGTCTCGCCATTGCGTTGCAGACGGGTTGCGGTTACCCGAGCTCGCGGGCACGAACAGCAGCGTTGACTCAGGCGCTAGGCGTAGCAGCCCGGACACCCCACTACAGAGGGGGGCTGCGCTAAGGCGGGGGTCCGCACAATTGGTGCGGGAGGATTGCGTTGCTTATAACCGTTGTTACTCATGCTGATCGAGACGAGCGTTCACGCCCAGACGATCTACCAATGCCGAAGTTCGGCGGGAAAGGTCACGCTTCAAGACTCGTCATGTCCAGGCAGCGCCAAGGCAGAGTTGTCTCGTAGATCCATCTGGTTGCGTCGCGCGCCGCGATTGCTTAGCAGAATACGGGGCGGCCGGTGCAGTTCGAGGTCACGCAGCTATCGCGAGATGCCGTCTGGGCGTCGATTGGCCGGGTCAGCGTCACTGGAAGAGACTATCTCTTTCCGAGCAGGTTTCATGATTCCCCGCACTTATCAACCCGGCAGTACTCTCCAATCGTCCACCGCTGGGGTAGCGACATAGGATTAGACTCGGCGTCGTATGGCACGCATGCTTTGCGGCGGACCAAGGTGTCGTTGATATAGCGGCGCACGCGAAAGTTGCGCGCCGTCCAGATTCTCTTGGCCCATGCTGAAAGCAAGGTTGCTTTCGTGAAGGATGGAAGCCTGCAGCGATTCTTCGTGTGCGGAGGAACGCAACTATGGAGCTAGTCGGGCCATCGACGACGGACTATGTCAAGCAGCGGTTCGGATAGTTCACTTATTGAAATTGAGGCTTCACAACAAGTGATTTGGTAACTAGCGAGGAGCGAGGGCAGGCCGAAAGGCCCGAACTGCTACGGTGCAGGTCCCAAGTTGAGTTCAACGAAAGCAGTTCTCGGCGGGATCGGAGCCGGCTCAGGCCGCGCTTGCCGTTTTGCCGGCGCCACTCAGGTGGCGCACGGCGCTAAATGCAGCACCACCTACGAAGGTGGGGATGATCGGAGATGCTGCTCCTGTTGAGCTTGTGCAATAATCTTCATTGAAGATCCCCATGGAAAAATCAGAACTCGTACAACTCCGAATTGATGCTTTCACACCGGACACGCTTCCAATGTCGCGGTTGGCCGAGTATTTAATTCAGCTCGCAGACCTCTTGGGTAGTCACGAACATGTGCACTTTCTTAGCGTAAAGAAAGGGAGCGCCGTGCCGCAAGCGAAGATTGATTACCCTGCCATTCCAAAGGTACAAAGTCGGCTGCAGCTTGCGAATTCCGCCAATGCTCCAGAAGATATTCGAAAGCCCCTGGACGCCATCAACCGCTTGTTAAAGACAGATAACGCGAAGGCGACGCTGAAATCCGGAAACGTGATATATGTACGGTTTCTGGGACGAGATATGCCTGATGAGCGGCCATATCGTGTTCGGGAGACTGGCACTTTGGATGGCATTGTGATAAGAATTGGTGGCACCGATAGGACGATACCTGTTTGGTTACAGTCTCTCGATGGGCAGACAATTCACAAGGGAATTGACACCAATCCAGAAACGGCACGGTCGTTGATTTCCTACTACCTTGGCAAGCCTGTTCGCGTTCATGGCCAAGGTGTCTGGGAGAGATCGAGTGAAGCTGGATGGACTCTTGTCAGTTTCCAAATAGCCCATTTTGAGGAGCTTGATGATACGCCGGTGGACGACGTGTTCGGTCGGCTTGCGTCGCATCCCGGAAATGGTTGGGCTGGGTTGGATGATCCGGCACAAGAACACCGAAAAATTCGAGGAGACGAATAATGGTTGTTTTTGATGCCGGTATACTGATCGCTCTCCTTACGCCACGCAGCACTGAGGAGGCTAAGAAGGAGCGTCTCGAGTATCTGGTTCGCTCCCTACGGCAGTCTAAAACCAAGATCATCATTCCAACGCCCGCTTTGGCAGAGTTGCTGGTGCACGCTCCCGACTTTGCTGACGAATTTAGTCACTCTGCGGGCTTTGAGGTTGTTTCTTTTGATCAAAAAGCAGCTCTCGAATGCTCATTGAGTGTTCGGGCTGCTTTGCGGTCCGGCAACAAGAGAGGAAAGCAAAAAAGCGCTGCCTGGAGCAAGGTGAAATTTGATCACCAGATTGTTGCCATCGCACGTAGTCGTGTTGCGGCGTGCATCTATTCGGATGATAAGGGATTGCTCAATTTCGCGAGGTCTAATGGGCTGATGGCGATATCGGCTGACGATCTTCCGGATGATCCAGCGAAGGCTCAAGGCACTCTCGATCTGGCTGAGCAACAACACTGAGCCAAGCATATCGCTGGACCAATCCGGGCTTCGGCATTGGCGGAGCTGCCTTGACCTCCTCAAACAATAGCAATCCATCTGTGGTCCGCCGGCCTTCCGACCTGACCGCTTGAAGCCGGATTCGTGGCTACCTCTCGGCGGCGCCGTTGGCGATGCGCCGGGCGGACGTCGAGTAGGCATCGAACGCCGGCTTTATCTTCTCTTTAATGCGCTTGACTTGCACACTGATCTGCTGCTTCTGGTAGCCATAGCGTTCGGCTGCCACCTTCTGGCTATCGCCCAGCACCAGGTGGTCGTGTAGTGCGCGTTGCATGCTCTCGTTGGTAATACGCGCCACGCGCAGCATTGCGCGCAGCGACTCTGCGCACAGTGGATATTCAGGGGATGTCATCAGCTACACTCCGGGTCGGCTATCAATGTCCTCGGTAGCGCGGGCCGCGTCGGAACCGCCGCCCGCGCGCCTTTTTCTAAAAACGCTAGTCACGGCTCCAGCTCGCGCACTTCGGCCGTCATTGGCGTTGGCCAGGGGCCAGCTTCGCTGCCGCCCCTTTTTTTCTCGCCATCCGACGCCTTTTTCATCTTTCCCAGTACGACACAACGCTGAACCCGCATTCACGACCCCTTGCCTTCGTCGGACCTTCACAAAGTTCTCAAATTACTGCGAAAGGACGATCTCGCTGTGAGATTTAACCTTCCTCCCGTGCGTCATGGTCGACCAACTGAACCGAACCGTGAATATACTCCATCAATCGTGGGCTTAGCTTCCGCCACTTTGCCAATTACTGCCTTAAGAAGACTAGTTGAGCTCGGACTTCAGTATCCCACCTAATACTCAGACTCATCAAGCCACCAGGGTCGCCGTGGATCCCACGCAGCCTGGGTTTCGGCCCCCGCCCCCCGGTTTGGGTCTACGTAATCGACTCGTGCGACGTCCGCATCAACTTCTTCCCACCTCAAGTCAGCTCCCCCAATTTAGCCAGCGCCTTGGTCGCTTCGGACATACTTCGAGGCGAGCGACATGTTGCAGGGGGAGGCGCGAGCGCTGCGGGACCATCGGGTGCTGACGGCTTGTCGCCCTTAAGACCGAACTGCCTTGTGGATGTCTTCGAGCGCGAAGCATCGCGATCTTCCCCTGCTGAGAGACTCTTTTGCACGCACGTCGAATTGACGAAGTCTTGTCCTCCCGTGACTGCCTTCATCGATCTCGGCGTATAGTAGGAAGTCCCACCAATTCACGCGTTCGGCTATGGCAATTAATCAGAAACTTCGCCTCCTTTCGGGATGGCTGCCACTCGGTCTTCCGTACTTCAGCCATGGGAACACAACCTACCTTCACCTGAAGGACGTTCCCTATGAACTGGAAAGCCTAATAGCACGCTGGTTGATGCTGCACCCTGAGCTGACCGAACACGACTCCGCGGATTGTGTGCTTATGGAGGGACCCAAAGGCATCGCAATTGGCCAAGCGGGATGGGAAACCTTTGTTTCGTGGATCGTCGATACCCTTCGTGAGAAGCTAGACTCTCTGGAGGAGAGCCAATGCGGAAACTAGACTCAGGCGTGCCCACTATTGGAAAGTAGCACTCTCAGTCCTCTTGTAGCAAATTCGGAGCCATATGATCGAGTGAAGGTTATGGATGACAAGAGCCAGTCATCTCTCTGAGCCAGAATGGCACACGACGCCCTGAGCAGTCGCCCTTCTTCAGACTGATCGAGCCGGCAACCAAACAAGACCCAGTCCTTCCAACCCCACGCGCTGACGAGATTCCCCTCACCGTCGAAAGCGGGTACAGCGGAGCCAGCGAGGGCAGTCGAGAGTTCAGTTCGCCACGCTTCTGCTACGTCGGAAAGCCTGATGATGTAAACGAGTGACCCTTATCGCAACGCCTGGGACTGAGCTATAGTCAGTTCCCTCCAACAGCAACACTACGAAGTTCACGACTTCCGCCGACGACATGGCTTTTCGGCCGTGGCAAGGGCCATTGTTTTCCGAGATCGAAGCCAAACATACTGGCGACACAGAGCAGAAGCAACGCCGGGCCCGGCGACAGGTTGGATTCCGGACGTCATCAACTGATGAACGACTTGCTTGGGACTGGTTTGCCACGCCGCCGCCAGTTCAGTTCCTAGGACATATCGCTTCCGGAATTCACGTAGTGCTTGAGCCGTGATCCACTGCGCGGTACGGCGACTAGCTGCGTCGATCACAACGGCCAGGATTCCGGCCCGCACC
This sequence comes from Cupriavidus sp. CuC1, assembly GCF_044627735.1. Classification (NCBI taxonomy): domain Bacteria; kingdom Pseudomonadati; phylum Pseudomonadota; class Betaproteobacteria; order Burkholderiales; family Burkholderiaceae; genus Cupriavidus; species Cupriavidus sp. CuC1. The sequence continues at coordinate 14,250 of NZ_JBIUHC010000192.1, forward strand.
AGGGAGTAGGCGACTTCTTGCTTCACGCCGAGTTGTATCGCCGCATCATTGACAGAAAACCTCTGCGTTCTGTCATGTGGTGGGGGAGACCGCCATGCTGCCACCTCTGCCTCATCAAGAAGCCACATCCCGATTTGGTGCTTGGTATGCGGCGGTACGAGGACGGACAACTTGCCTGAGTGGATCGCCTGGATGAGTGTGACGAAGTCTCTGGCGTCCGAAACGCAAAACCTGGCAAGGTGCGCGACCGAGACCAAATTCCCTGTTCCATTGACGGCTCGATAACCATGTCTGGCGCATTGCTCAATCGAAACCGGATCGATCCACCAGCGCTCGCGAGCACGAGGCGGACCTCCCAATGCAGCGAGCATTCCCGCCGCCAGGAGCTGCCGCACGCGCTTCTCTCCAAGGCCGAGTTGTACGGCCGCTTGCTCAAGAGTCGTTGCGCGTCGCAGCTGACTGGCATGATCTCTCACTGCCTTGAGATCGACCACCCGAGCGACTCTCCCACTATCGCGAGCCAGCTCCCGGACCGGTATTTCTTGACGTTCCGCCATCCTGCGCAGCAATGCTGGGTCTACACCGATCGCCCGGGCTGCGTCTTGTACCGGTACCCAGCGGTGCTGCCTAACAAGCTGCGGCGCAAGATTACGATTTCGAAGAGCGAGTGGTGCCTCCCATCGGTCATGAACGTAAGATTCGAACGCTCGTCGCACGAAATCGAAATGCGACTCGCAGAGGTGACGGAAGATGTCATGGTAAATAGGCCCCATTGCATGGCCGATTCTCCACCTCGACGCGTGAGCGCGCTGAGCTCGAATAGCATCGAGAAGGCAATAGAAGCCGGACGGCCACGCCATCAGAACGCGGCCGGCGCTCTCCGCAATTGGGCCGGCAATTGCGAGTACACCAGCATCTCGGAGCTTCAACGGCTTCTTTCGATTGGAGGGAATGCCGCGAATACCAATTCGCAACGCCAGTTCGTGCAGGCTGGACAACGTCAAATGGGCGGTGACGTGCTTGATACTACCCTGCTGCCGAGATATGCGGTGCGTCAGCTGGCGCGCGATCCAAAGAGCCCCAGGCAATGCAGCGGATAGGCCGACGCCATTCTTGGCCAGTAAGCGGTCGCAATTGGTACAGCGCAAGCAACGCATTGCCTCGGCAGTGAGCATGCATCCGCACGCGGAGCAGCAATCCTGAAGCGGTGAATGGTGTCGGACACAGCACGTTACCAACATCAAACTCCAGCTCTCACGCCAGTATCCAAGCTCGCCTAGACAGTGCGGGCAGAATTTACGGCTACGGCAATTCCAGATCTTTGTCGATCGGGTGTATGGGCAGCGTAGCTCTGTGCTCACATTCGCCCAGGCCACCGACCGTCCTGTGCCGTCGATCCAGGACGCTACGTCGCTTGCGGGTGCTGCGCGGAATGCATTCAATAGCTCGGCACCCGTCAGCGCGTTGAGATCGGCCAGTCTATAGAGAAAGCCAAGTAGGTCTTCATCAACGTAAGGCTCAGAGATCACGGCCAATCCCAGCATCATCCTCTCCCAATAGCCAGGTCCGAGTCCTTGTGCGAAAGGAGGCAGGATTGAGGATCACCGGGAAGGGTCGCTTCAGTCAACCAGCGATAGAGGTGTGGTGACAAATAGCGCCTCGCCGGCGCAAGGATCGAGCACAACTTTTCGCTAAGCTCCGATGACTTCACAAACGTCGGCCCAGTTGCCTCGCGTAGAGTCGCGACGAAATTATCCGGCCAATGCGACAACATATACGCCGCTTTTTCGAACTGTTCGGTAATCCTGTTGATCCTTTGTCCGATCCTACCCGGCAGCGGGCCAAGGTCTTCGGATTTGCCGTCAAGGCGGCCGAGAATCACGATCAGATCTAGCAGATCGCCAAGTTGCATTTCTGCGGGCAAATTACCCACCTTCGCAAGCACACTAGGAGCGTCGCCGCGCGGCTCTTGACGAAGCATCCGGCCGACCTCCTGAGCTAACGCCTGTCCATCGTGGCTCGCCGGTGGCGCAGGAATATCCAACAAATCAACCCCACATGAACACCTAGTACAACATCCCGTAAATAGCTTTAATAATTATCGGGCTGCAGATATAGGTGCAGGAGCGTGACGACCACCTCGGCCATCTCGTCGAGCGAGCCTTCGCCTGGCAACGGTTCCCAACGCCCGCTATGGTTGCGAAAGGCGGCGCCATAACGATTGCGGGCGAGTTCGGTCAGCCGAGCCACCACGGTCGGCTCCTCGTCGTCCAGACGTTTGATCAGCAGGTGACGCCCGTAGGCTTGTGTGATGATCTGCTCGTGGCCGAGCAGGCTGCGCAGTTGCTGCTGCAATTTGGCAGCGTAAAGTTTGGTGGGTAAGGCTGGCATGTCGATTCTGTGCGCCGGTCAAAACCGGCAAAGTGTTGTGAATGAAAGAGTCATACGTTGAAGGTCTAGCCAGCCACGGCGGCCCCGAGTCATGCGTGTGTACCCGCAAGGGTGCAGGCGAAGCGTTGACAGGGGTACGCGCGGGCCGGGTATTGAGCCGCGAAATACAAGCCCCGTGCCGCAAGGCACGGGTTGACCGGGGTGCCGAGGCTCTAGGATTAAGCCGAAGGTCACATCGGTGCTGCCGCATTGGCGAGGCAGCATCGGACCCCGCGCGGTCGAAGACCCCGTGCACGCGCAGAAACACTTTGCTCGGGAACCGGGAGATCCCGCGCCCTGCTACGTCCCGCTGGGAAGCGTTGGGCGTAGCGCGCATCGTGAAGCCTGAGGGCGTACGACGATGAGCGACGGGCGTGGGAAGTCGGACTGCTGCGTAGTGTGCGCTGAGCAGCGCGTTGTTCAGGAGGGTTGAAGTCCCTCTGGCGCCCGGATGAGGGGTGCCATATC
>NZ_JBIUHC010000193.1:0-17050 GCF_044627735.1 Cupriavidus sp. CuC1
CGCGATATTCGTGACAAAGAGAGCGTGAAATGGCTGGAGGGCCTTGAGCGACTGGAAACGCTTAAAGTGCAATGTCCAGACACGCACGTGGTCGGCGTGAGCGATCGCGAAGGCGATGTCTATGACGTGTTTATCGCGCCGCGCTCTACCGGAGTCGACTGGCTGGTTCGCGCTGCGTGGAATCGGCGTGTCGAGCATCCCGAGAAGTATCTGTGGGATGCCGTGGAAGCGGCGCCCGCGCTGGGCCAGACGACATTGCAAGTGCCCGGCTCGGGCAAGACGCCCGCGCGCAGCGCGCAACTGACGCTGCGCTGCCTGCCAGTGCAGTTGAGGCCACCGCGTTCGCGCCCCGGTAAGGGCGCGAATGTCGAGGTCTTCGTGATTCACGCGCTGGAGACCGATGCGCCTGAAGGGATTGACCCGCTCGAATGGATGCTGCTGACCTCGGTCCCCACGCATACGCATGAGCAAGTTCTGGAACGGCTGGCATGGTACGCGCGACGCTGGACCATCGAATCGTGGCATCGGGTACTCAAGAGCGGCTGCCGGGTCGAGGCTAGGCAATTCGGTGACCTGGATCGATTTGTGCGCGCCACCGCATTGTTCGCCGTCATCAGCTGGCGAATTCTGTATGCCACGCTGCTCGCCCGGCTGGATGGTGACTTGCCCTGTGAAGTGCTGCTGCAGCCGATCGAATGGCGTGCACTGTATTGCCGGGTTCATCAAACCAAGAAGACGCCCGCCAAGATCCCGTCGTTGGCGCAGGCCGTATTGTGGATCGCCAAGCTCGGCGGCTATCTCGGGCGCAAGAGCGATCGGCCACCGGGCCCTACACCGATCTGGCGCGGATTCCTGTCGCTGCACGAAATCACGGAGATGTATCGGATATTCCAGCAGGATGAATAGCTGTCCGGTGGAGATGGGTGTAGGGAGAACAGCTAGTTGTTCAAAAAATGTGGGCACACCTAAGCACAAGAGTGGGAGAGGGGAGCCAACCAGCGGCAATCAACCAATTGTGGTAGCCGTGTGAAGCGCCCGAAGGGCGGGCCACACCCCAGCGCGATGCGAAGCGAGCCGTCAAGGTTTACCTAGGCCGTATGGGGCGCCTCGGGATTCGACGAAAAGAGCGGAAAAGAGGGACCCATGTCTGAGTATCGCCTTAAGGCGATGCGAGTTTGGGTCCCGGCCGCTCTTTTCGTCGAATCCCGAGGGGTAGTCGCCCCATCCGGCGCGCCTTTTTTGCCTACTTTTTTGGCAAGACAAAAAAGTAGGTCGCCTCCCCGAAGGGGAGGTGAAACTGCAGTTGCCCTTGACTTTGACTTTGACTTTGAAGTTAATCAGTTGCAGTTGAAGTTGAAGTAACAACCTCAAGCCACCAAATTCCTCAATCCCTCGCCCACATACCAGCGCCGCAGGTTATCCAGAAAAATCCCCGCCACCCGCCCAGCATTCCCATCCGAAAACCCCGCACTATGCGGCGTCGCAATGACATTAGGCAACGTCCACAACGGCGAATCCGCCGGCAGCGGCTCATGCGCAAACACATCCAGGTAGGCACCAGCAAGGCGGCCGCCTCGCAACGCCTCGATCAGCGCCCCCTCATCCACCACCTCGCCACGCGAGACATTGACCAGCCTGGCACCAGCCGGCAGCAAGGCAAGCGCGGCGGCATCAACCAACCCGCGTGTCTGCGCCGTCAACGGACAAGCCAGCAATAACCAGTCGGTCCGCGGCAGCACGTCCCGCACCGCATCGAACGTCACCGTCTCATAGCCAGGCCCAGCCGGCACGGCACCCTGCCGCACCACGATCACATTCAGTCCCAGCACCTGCAGCAGCCTGCCGAGCCATTGCCCGATCGGGCCCCAGCCGACAATAGTCGCAGTCTGCCCGGCCAAATCGCGGGGCAGCCCGGATCCGATCAGCGGCGCCCAGCGGCTTTCGCGCTGCGCCGCCAGCATCTGCGGAAAATGCCGCGCCAGCGCCAGCACACCGGCCAGCGCGGTCTGCGCGACCACGCCCGCATTAGCGCCCGAGGAAGTGGTCACCGCCACGCCGCGCGCGCGCAGCTCGCCAAACACGACGCGGTCAGCGCCGGCCGAATGCGTATGCGCCCAGCGCAGCCCGGGGCTTGCCAGCATGGCGTCGTAGAAGCGCCGGGTGGCGGGCAGGATTTCATGCTTGGTGGACAGGCCGGTGACATCGCGCGAGACAAAGGCGATATCGGCATCCAGCCCAGGGGCATCGTTTGTCCCCTGCCCCGACGGCACCACCACTGGCACGAAGGCCCCGCCAAGCGCCTCGCCAATCTGCGTGCCGTACTGCTGCAAGGCTTGCTCCGACAGCAGGATGCGCAAGGACTGCGCGGCTGCCGGCTGGTTCGTATTCACACTCATGTTCATTCCAGGGAAGCACCCGAATCGTGCACTACCACTTTCCATTTGACGTATTCCTTTTGCGTGAACTTGCCGAACTGCTCCGGCGAGCCACCCACGGGATCCGCCCCTTCCCGCACCATCTGCGCCTGCAGCGATGGCAGGGCTTGGTTGACCGCCTGATTGACCTTGTTGATCACCGCCTGCGGCGTGCCCTTGGGCGCGAACACGCCAAACCAGGAGCCGGCCTCGAAGCCGGGGAAGCCCTTTTCCGCCACCGTGGGCACGTCCGGCAGCGATGGCGAACGGCGCGCGCTGCTGACCGCCAGCGCACGCAGCTTGCCGGCCTTGATATGGGCGATGACCGACGGGATCGTGGCAAACATGAACTGTACCCGACCGGACAACAGATCGTTGAGCGCATCGGCGCCCTTGTACGGGATATGCGTGGCCTCGGTGCCAATGCGCTGCGTCAGCATGAAGCTGGAGAGCTGTGACGAGGTGCCCACGCCGGTTGAGCTGTAGTTCAGCTTGCCCGGATTGGCCTTGGCGTAAGCAACGAACCCTTCGAGTGTCTTCGTCGGCAGCGAGGGATGCACCACCAGCACGTTCGGCACGTCGGCGATCTGCACCACCGGCACCAGGTCGGTCAACGGATCGTAGTTCAGGTGCTTGTACAGCGTCTGGTTGATCGAGATCGGGCCGACCGAGTTGACCAGCAGCGTATAGCCATCGGCCGGCGCGCGGACCACGGCCTCGGTGCCGATATTGCCGCCGGCACCGGGGCGGTTGTCGACCACGAAGGATTGCTTGAACTTTTGCGCCAGCACCTGGCTGACGCTGCGCGCCAGGATATCGGTAGTGCCGCCGGCGGTAAACGCCACCACCACGCGCACCGGCTTGGCCGGGTAGTCATCGCCGGGGGCAGCGATGGCGCCTGTGCCAGCGAAGGCACAGGCACAGGAGAAGGCGGCCAGGATGGCGCGGGCCAGCGCGAGGCTTTTGTTCATGTTGTCTCTCTCCGTTCGTTTTATCGTTATGGTCTTTCTAGTCGCTATCGCCGCTGGCGGCCCTTCCCGGCTGAGCCGCGAAACTCAGTCGCGGAAGCTCGGATCGAGCCGGTCCAGCTTGCGCAGCAGCGCGGGCCACTCCATCACGCCGTAGGGGCGGCGCGTGCCGGGCTGGTAGTTGTTCCAGGTTTCCTGCAGCACGTCGGCGCCGACCTCGCGCAGCGGCGTGTTGCACGACATCGCGCCGATCTGCGCGCGGCAGGCCAGCTCCAGCCGGTGCATCCAGTTGAAGGCTTCCCCAACCGTGTTACCCACGGTAAGCGCGCCGTGGTTGCGCAGGATCAGGGCCTCGCCCTTGCCAAGGTCTTCCAGCAGCGAGGCTTGCTCGGCGGTGTCGAGCACCACGCCCTGGTAGTCGTGATAGCCGATCTTGAGAAAGCGCATGGCGGTCTGCGTGAGCGGCAGCAGCCCGCAGTCCAGCGATGACACGGCCATGGAGGCCCAGCTATGCGTGTGGATCACGCAGGCCACTTCCGGGCGCGCCTCGTGCACGGCGCTGTGGATCACGTAGCCGGCCTTGTTGATGCCGTAGTTGAGCGCGCCGAAATCCGGCTTGGCGAGAATGTTGCCGGCGTGGTCCACCTTGATCAGGCTGGAGGCGGTGATCTCCTCGTACATCATGCCGTAGGCGTTGATCAGGAAGGCGCCGTCCTCGCCCGGCACGCGCACCGAGATATGGTTGGCCATCATGTCGGCCATCCCGTACAGCTCCACCAGCCGGTAGCAGGCGGCCAGGTCCACCCGCGCCTTCCATTCGGCGTCGGTGCACCGGTCCCGCATCGAGGAAATGGCGAGGATGCCGGGTTTTGTCATGGTGTTCTCCTTGGTCCCTTGATAGCTTGAATGCTTGATGTTCAGTCCGAGCCGAGCGCCAGGTTGCCGGACCGGCGTTTTTCGATATTCCACTTCAGCAGCGCCGCGCTTCGATAGATGCCGTGCGCGAACTTGCCATAAGGCAGCGTCAGGAACAGCGCCATCACCACGCCAAGGTGCACGGCCAGCAGCAAGGCCATGGCCGCGGTGTCGCGCCAGGCCAGCAGCGCCAGGCCGGTCAGGCTGGTGAAAAACAGCAGCGCGATAAAGCCGCGGTCCATCGGCTTCTGGGCCGCGTCGCCGGTACGCGGGTCGCGCTTCAGGTTGAGCCAGAGCAAACCGGCCGGGCCGATCAGCAACCCGATGCCGCCAGCCGTGCCCAGCAGCACCGGCAGGCTGGTCGGCGCGTACGGCGCGTGCAGGCCCAGCAGGTAGTGGTACAACGTGGCGACCGCCGTGGCGGCAAAGCACAGCATGAAGCCATAGAACGTGAAATGATGGAAGCGCCGGCGCCACAGGGTGAACGCGTCGTCGGCGTTGTTGCAGCCCTGGCCGTGGCCGCCGTCCAGGTAGCGCAGCCGCAGCGCATCGTGCGCCGCGCCGCCGATGGCCGGGCCGCGCGCCTCGCCTTCGACCGCGCCGGGCGAGACCTTGCGCCAGAAGCGCGCGACCCCCACGCCCAGCGCCAGCACCGCGAAGCCAAACACCACGCCGAACATCGCCGCCAACAGGTTGTGCGGGAAGATGGCGTAGAAGTTGCCCGCCAGCGGCGCGTGCAGCAGACTGCCGCGCATGGCCAGCACCATCACCAGGAACAGCGCCAGCCCGGCTGCCAGCGCCAGCGCGGTGGCCAGGCCGGCGCGGCGGTACAGGCCACCGAAGGCGGCTGGCCAGGCGTAGTCGGAGTAGGTCTGCGCCCGCACCTTGGCCATGGCCTGCGGCACGTTGACGGCAAACTCATGCGGCGGCGCGTACTGGCAGGCGTGATAGCAGGCGCCACAGTTGTGGCACAGGTTGGACAGGTAGTGGATATCGGCCTTGCCGAATTCCAGCCGGCGCGTCATGGCCGGAAACACGGCGCAAAAGCCTTCGCAATAGCGGCAGGCGTTGCAGATCTGCATGACGCGGCCGACTTCGGCCTCGTCCCCGGTGAGCGGCAGCGCGCCCTGGGCCAGCGCCGCCGCTTCGCGCGTCAGCGCTTCAAGATGTTGCATGCTGCTCTTCCTGGATTGCGTTGTGACCGGGCCGCCCGAGCGCGGCGGCGGCAGCCTGGGTGCCGGCGATGCGCCCGAAGGCGGTGCCGATGGCCATGCCGACGCCTGCCGTATAGCCCTTGCCGAGCACGTTTCCGGCCATCATCTCGCCGGCCACGAACAGGTTGGTGCTGGGCTTGCCGCCGAAATGCACGGCGGCATGCTCGTCTACCTTGAGGCCGAGGTAGGTAAAGGTGATGCCGGGACGCAGCGCGTAGCCGAAGAACGGCGCGGTATCGATGGGCCGCGCCCAGTGGGTCTTGGCCGGGGCGATGCCTTCGGTGTGGCAATCGTCCAGCACGGTGTGGTCGAAGGTGCCGACGCGGCATGCCGCGTTGTAGTCCTCGATGGTGCGCACGAAGGTGGCTTCGTCCAGCCCGAGCTGGCGCGCCAGTTCCGGCAACGTATTGGCGCGCACGCCGGGGAACACGGGCGGCATGAAGCGGCCCACGGCCTTGGCGTCGATGATCGAGTAGCCGATCTGGCCGGGCTGCTGGGCGACCAGCCGGCCCCAGATGGCGTAGCGCTTGGGCCAGAAATCCTCGCCTTCGTCGTAGAAGCGCTCGGCGTTGCGATTGAGCATCACGCCCAGCGAGACGCAGTCCACCCGGGTGCAGATGCCGCCGTCGTACAGCGGCGCGCGCGCGTCGATGGCCACGCAGTGCGACTGGGAGGGATCGCCGATGGCGTCCGCGCCAGCTTCGATCATGTACTTGAGCAGCACGCCCATATTGAAGCGCGTGCCACGGATCAGGAAATTGTCGGCCGGCCAGTCGCCGTCGGCGTTCTGGCCCCAGGCTTCGCGCAGCCATTCGCGGTTGGACTCGAAGCCGCCCGCGGCCAGCACGCAGCTGCGGGCCTCGATGCGCTCGCTGCCGATGCGGGCCGCGACGAAGCGGCTGCCGTCCAGCTCGATGGCGTCCACCGGCGCGTTGTAGCGCACTTGCACGCCAAGCGCCTCGGCGCTGCGGAAGTAGGCGTTGACCAGGGCCTTGCCGCCGCCCATGAAGAAGGCATTGGTGCGCGCCACATGCAGCGCGCCCGACAGCGGCGGCTGGAAGTGCACGCCGTGGCTGCGCATCCAGTCGCGGCAGGTGGACGAGGCGCGGATGGCCAGGCGGGCCAGGCGTTCATCGGTGAGGCCGCCGGTGACCTTGAGCAGGTCTTGCCAGTATTCCTCTTCGGGATAGGCTTCGATCAGCACGTCTTGTGGCGCGTCGTGCATGCAGCGCAGGTTGCGGGTGTGTTGGGAGTTGCCGCCGCGCCACTCGCGCGGGGCCGCTTCCAGCAGCAGCACGCTGGCGCCGGCTTCGCGCGCCATCAGGGCGGCGCACAGGGCGGCGTTGCCGCCGCCGATGACCAGGACGTCGATCATGGGCGCGCGCCTCCGGCAAGGCTCGGGGAACTCGGCAGGGACGGCTCCCGGATTCGAATAGTGGACAGCACGATGATTGTTCCGGTGGGGAAGCCCGCACTGTAGCGGGCCGCCGGCTTCCTGCTAAGCCCCCGGATCGCATGGGGGCATCACGAATCGTGATACCCCCGGGTGTGCGACTGCTTCAGCCCTCCGGCCCAAGCAGCCGCGCGCCTCGCCAGGCGCCGGAGCGCACCAGTTCGCGGGCGCAATCGGCCAGCACCACGCGCAAGGCCAGCGCTGCGGGCGAAAGTTCATCGTCGGAGAGGCTGCACAGCGCATTCTGGCGCCGCGCCTTGGGGTCCGCGATCTCGGCCAGGTGGAAGCGCTCCTGCGCATCGGCGTAACGCCCCACGGCGGCCCAGGGCTGCAAGGTGGCGCCAAACCCGAGATCGACGGCGTCCATCAGCATGGCCAGGGAATCCACCTCCTGCACCACCTGCGGCACGATCTTCACGCGGGCGAAGGCAGCATCGAGCGTGCTGCGCAGCCCATGCAGGCCGGTGGGCATGATCAGAGGCACGTCCCGCAACTGCGCCATGCGCAGCCGCAGCGGCGCGTCGGCGTCGACATCGACCGGCAGCGCCTTGCGCGAGCGGATCAGGAACAGGGTTTCTTCGAGTAGCGGCGTCACGCTCCAGCGGCGTGCCACAACGGTGTCGAACAGCACGGCCAGGTCGAGCTGGCGGGCATTGAGCATGGCGCTGAGGTGGCCGGACAGGCTCTCCACCATATGCAGGCGTACATCGGGATAGCGCTCGCGCATGGCGCGCATCAGCGGCACGCCGATGACCGAAGCGGTGGTGGGCGCCAGCCCTACGCTGACCGTGCCGGACAGCCGCGCGTGGTGGGCGGCGCGCTTGGCCTGCTCGGCATGGCGCAAGGCCAGCTGGGCCTCGCGGAAGAAAGCCAGCCCGGCCTCGGTGGGCGTCACGCCGCGCGTGGTCCGGCGCAGCAGCCGGGTGGACAGCTCGCTCTCCAGCCGGCTGATCTGCTGACTCATGGCGGACTGCACCATGTCGAGGTCGAGCGCGGCGCGGCTCATGCTGCCGAGCTCCACCACGCGGACGAAATACTGAAGCTGGCGCAGTTCCATCTGGCTCCCCGGCCTGGATTCGTGTCTGGATTCGTGTCTGCGAGGCTTATACCAGATTGCGAACCGGCGATGGCCGCCAGGTCAGGCCTCGTCGAAGCCGCTATACCAGTCCACGGTCTGGTCGGAGTACGCCAGGCCCTTGGCCGCCAGCGCCTCGCGCATCTGGTACATGTCCAGCCCCAGCACGCCGCAGGCCAGCGTAGCGCGCTTGCCCTCCTCCATGGCCCCGCGCTCGGCGGCACGGCGCGCGGTCTCGGCGGCGAGCGGGCGCGGCACCACCACCACGCCATCGTCGTCGGCCACGATCACGTCGCCGGGCCGCACGTGGGCGCCGGCGCAGACCACCGGAACATTGACCGCGCCCACGGTTTCCTTGACCGCGCCCTGCGCCGAGACCGCCCGCGACCAGACCGGGAAGCCCATGGCATTGAGCGTGGACACATCGCGCACGCCGCCGTCGATCACCAGGCCGCGCGCGCCGCGTGCCTTGAGCGAGGTGGCCAGCAGGTCGCCGAACAAGCCATCGCTGCAGTCGCTGACCAGCGCCACCACCAGCACGTCGCCGGGCTGCACCATCTCCACCGCGACGTGGATCATCCAGTTGTCACCGGGATGCATGAGCACCGTCACGGCGCTGCCGGCAATGGCGGCACGGGACTGGACCGGCCGCATGTATGGCTTCATCAGCCCGGTGCGGCGCTGCGCCTCGTGGACGGTGGCGACACCGGCGGCGCCCAGCGCGTCGATGTCCGCGGCGGCCGCGCGCAGGATGTTGCGATAGGCGATGGTCTTCATGCCAGGCTCTGCGTTACCTGCGGGAACACGCGCGCATAGCCTTCGCCGTACTTCACCTTGCGATCGGAGTTGCGCGCGGCCTGCGCGCCGCGCTGCAGGGCCACGCGGGTGTAGTACTCCCACAGATGCTCCTGCGCCGCCATGGTCGTGAAGGCGCGCTGCTTCTTCTCCCATACGGAGGAGATATCGAGCAGCACGTCGGGCTTCCAGTTGCATTGCTCGGGCTGGTGCGGCTCGAACAGGAACACCGGCGGCGCGCCGATCACCGGCACCTCGGGCTTGTAGCCATGCGCCTGGGCGATGACCCGCGCTTCCTGCGCTACATGCGTGGCGAGCGGGTGGTCGAAGTTGTAGATGTCTTCGCGCGAGTGGCTCAGCACCAGTTCGGGCCGCAATTCGCGGTAGAGATCGGCCAGGCGCAGCAGCGCTGCGTCGGTCACGCGCATGGGGTAGTCCCCCAGGTCGAAGCACTCCAGCGTGGCGCCCAGGATGTCGGCGGCCTGCTGCGCTTCCTCGTGCCGCGCGGCCTTGACGCGCTCCATCGTCATGCCCGGCTGGCGCCACATCTTGGCGGACTCGCCGCGCTCGCCAAAGGACAGGCAGACGATCCTGACGTTGTAGCCGCGCTCGGCATACAGCGCGATGGCGCCGCCGGCACGCCAGACAAAATCGGCAGCGTGCGCGCTGACCACCAGGATGGAGGGACGCTGCGCGTCCGGCTGGGCTTGGGCTTGGATCTCGGACATGGAGGATTCTCTTGGATCGTGTTGGATCGCCTTGGATCGCGTCGGATGCTTCAGTCGGCCGTGATGCCCGCCTTGCGGATCACGCCGTTCCAGGTGGTGGTTTCACCGCGCACGAACTGGCCGAAGGCCTCGGGCGTGCCCGGCAGGATGGTCACGCCAAGTTGCGCGAGCTGCTTGCGCACGTCGGGGTCGCCCAGCGCGGCGTTGGCCGCGGTGTTGAGCGCATGGACCACGGCCGGCGGGGTCTTGGCCGGCGCCACCAGCCCCCACCACACCGAGGCGGTAAAGCCCGGCAGGCCTTGCTCGCGCGAGGTCGGCACATCCGGCAGGAGCGGCGTGCGCTGGTCGCTCGCCACCGCGATGGCGCGCAGCGTGCCGGCGCGGATATGCGTGATGACTTCGAGCGGGTTGATCGGCATGAACGAGATGCGCTCGCCCAGCAGGTCGGTGATGGCGGGCGCCCCGCCCTTGTAAGGCACGTGCAGCACATCGATGTGCGCCGCTTCCTTGAACAGCTCGCCGGCGAGATGGCCCGAGCTGCCGTTGCCGGCGGAGGCGTAGCTGAGCTTGCCTGGCTGGGCCTGCGCCTGGGAGACCAGGCCCTTGAGCGACGCCACGCTGGATTTTGCCGGCACCACCAGCACCAGCGAGGCCTGCCCCACGCGCGCCACCGGCGTGAAATCCCGCGCCGGGTCGAACGGCAGCTTGGCGAACAGCGCGGCATTGGTGGCCAGGCTGTTGGACGCCATCATGATGGTGTAGCCGTCCGGCGCAGCCTTGGCCACGGCCTCCATGCCGATATTGGTGCTGGCGCCGGGGCGATTGTCGACGATGATGGGCTGCTTGAGCAGCACGCTCATCTTCTGCCCGACCGAGCGCGCCACGATATCCACCCCGCCGCCCGCGGCATACGGCACGACGAGCCGGATGGGCCTGGCCGGGTAGGTCTCGGCGCTGGCGGTGCTGGCGGCCAGCGACAGCGCGGCGGCCAGAAAGCCGGCAAGGTAGGGTCGGCGCAGCATGCTTGTCTCCTGATAGTGCAATCTGTCATGCGGTTCGAAACCGTTTGCGTGCATTCTGGCCAGCCGCCGTGATACTGTCCAATACGTTTTCAAGCCGCTTGTTATTGCACTTCGATATAACCAATGGATTTCCGCCAACTCCGCTATTTCGTTGCCGTGGCCGAAGCGCTGAGCTTCAGCGAGGCCGCGCGCAAGCTCCATATCAGCCAACCGCCGCTGAGCACCCAGATCAAGGCGCTGGAAGACGAACTCGGCAGCCCCCTGCTCGACCGTTCCCGCCACCACGTGGCGCTGACGCCGGCTGGCACGCTGTTCCTGGACAAGGCAAAGGCGGCGCTCGCCAACCTGGAGCAAGCCCGCGAGGTGGTCAGGCAGGTGGCCGCCGGCGAGGCGGGCGAGATCCGCGTGGCCTTTACCGCGTCGGTGCCGATGCAGGATGCGTTTCCGCGCGCGGTGCAGCAGTTCCGCGTTGACCATCCGCGCGCCATGCTGGAACTGGTGCATATGTCCACCGGGCAGCAGTTGCAGGGACTGGAGAAAGGCGAGATCGACATTGGCTTCCTGCGGCCGTCACCCCAGTTCTATCCGCCCGCCAGCATCACCGTGCACGAGGTGCTGGCCGACCGGCTGGTCGCCGTGCTGCCTGCCGCGCACACACTGGCAAACCCGATCGACGACGCCGGGATCGATATCGGTGCGCTGTCCGCACAGCCCTTCCTGCTGTTCCCCCGCGGGCTGGGATGCGGGCTGTTCGACCACGTCACCACGCTTTGCAACCGGGCGGGCTTTGCCCCGCGCATCGGCCAGGAGGCACGGGAGGCGACCACCATCATCGGCTTGGTGGCGAGCGGCGCCGGCGTGTCGGTGCTGCCGGAGATTTACGCGCGCACCGGCATCCCCGGCGTGGCGTACCGGCCACTGGCTGGTCAAGATGCCGCCAGCCGGGTGCTGGTGGCGCATCGCACCGGGGCACTGTCCCCGATCATGCGTCGGTTTTTGGCATTTTTTGCGGTTGGCGACTGAGGCAAGGGCGGTGCGGAACAATGAGCCCCGCTGCGCAATAGCGGCGTATTCACCACGCCGCGGACCATCGCCATGCGCCAGCGCGGTGAAATGTCTGCACATTGCCGTTCCAGCCCTACAGTTCCCGTCCAGCCTTCCGTTAGCCGGGCATGCTGGCCGACAACAAAATTGTCGGAGGCCATTTTTTCACAACCGCCCCCTACCCACTGCGCATGCTTCTCTCGCTCCGTACACGCATTACGGCGACCTGTGTCGCCATTGTTGTCACCGCCCTGTCGGCATCCACCGGCATCACCTATGTGGTCACGAAGCACAGCGACGAACGCACGCTGCGGCAAAACCTCGCCACGATCACCCAAGGCAACGCACAAGCCATCACCGAGTGGCTGACCGCGCGAGCCGCCATGGTGCAAGCCGTCTCGCCGGAGAGCCTTTCCACCGATCCCATGTCCGCGGTCACGCAGTTGGAAAAATCCGGCGGCTTTGTCGTGGCTTACGCTGGCTACCCGGACAAGCACGCGGTGTTTTCCCGCGACCTTGGCATCCCCGCCGACTACGATCCCACGGGCCGCCCGTGGTACCAGGCCGCCGTCAGCGCCGGCAAGCTGGTCATCACGCAGCCGTATGAAGATGTCGCGACCAAGAAGCTCGTGGTGACGCTGGCCTTGCCGGTGCTGGCCAACGGCCAGCTGAAGGCCGTGGTGGCCGCCGATGTGAACCTGGACGCCGTGACCTTCACCGTGAACGGCATTCACCCCACCCCGGCCAGCTTCGCTTTCCTGGCCGACAAGAGCGGCCGCATCGTGGCGCATCCGGATGCCAGACTGAACCTCAAGCCGGCCACCGATTGGTCCGCCGACCTGACGGCGAACGCCCTGGCCAGCCTGTCCGATCCCGAGCAGCCGTTCGCAGTGAAGATCGGCGGCGCTACCAAGCTGCTGCATGCGGAGCCGGTCAAGAACTCCGACTGGGAACTGGTGGTTGCCATGGATGAGGACGAAGCCCTGGCCGGCCTGCGCAATGTCCTGCAGGCCATGTTCATGACCCTGGTCGCGGTGGCCTTCCTCGCCGCGGGTGTCGGCTCGGTCATGACTGCCTCGGCATTCCGGCGGCTTTCCCAAGTGCGCGAGGCGATGGACGAAATCGGCTCCGGGAACGGCGACCTGACCAAGCGCCTGCCGTCCGACGGCAACGACGAGGTCGCGCAGATCGCCCGTGCGTTCAACCAGTTTGCCGACAAGCTCGCCACCGTGCTGATCGATATCCGCGACAGCAGCGAATCGGTGCGCACGGCAACCGCCGAGATCTCGCAGGGCAATATCGACCTGTCCTCGCGCACCGAGCAAGCCGCGGCCAGCCTGGAGCAGACAGCGGCTGCCATGGACGAGCTCACCGGCACCGTGCAAAACTCGGCCGAGGCCGCCGTGCGCGCCGGCGAACTGGCGGCGGCTGCCTCCCAGGTCGCCAATCGCGGGGGCGATGCCGTCTCCCGCGTGGTAACCACCATGCAGGAAATCTCCACCGCCTCTGCCAAGATCCACGACATCATCGGGGTCATCGACGGCATCGCCTTCCAGACCAACATCTTGGCGCTCAACGCTGCCGTGGAAGCCGCCCGCGCCGGCGAGCAGGGGCGCGGATTCGCCGTGGTGGCTGGCGAGGTCCGCACGCTGGCCCAGCGCAGCGCCCAGGCCGCCAAGGAGATCAAGGGGCTGATCAGCAAATCGGTGGCCAAGGTGGACTCGGGTGCGGAGCTGGTGCGCGATGCCGGGGAGACGATGAACAGCATCGTGGCCAGCGTGAAGCAGGTCGAGCAGGTGCTGCGCGAAATCTCGAATGCCGGCAGCGAGCAAAGCGTGGGCATCACGCAGGTCAACCAGGCCGTGAGCCAGCTCGACGGCGCGACGCAACAGAATGCGGCGCTGGTCGAGCAAGCCTCGGCCGCCGCCGGTTTCCTGCATGAGCAAGCCAACAAACTGGCCGATGCGGTGGGCCAGTTCCGCCTGGCCAGGGCGCATGGCGGCGCAGCTTGAACTGTTGATGAAGCGGCCAGATGGGTAAGCAAGAGGGGGCAGCGGCTGCTGAACCCCAGGCTGCCGACAAAGCCGGATCTGCGTTGTCGTGCTCCCCTCTTCCGCATGCGGGAGGGGCTGGGGGAGAGGGAGAGACAGCCGTCGTCATGGCGCGCGGCCTTGGCTCGTTCGGCGGCTTCGGCGAGTGCTTGAGGAAATCTCCTGAATACTGGTATCGTTGAAGTGGCACAAAATCCACACAACATCAAGATCAGCGCCCCGCAAGGCAAGGAGAACTCCCCCGCATGACTGTATTCCAAGGGACTGGCGCCCTTTTTACCCTCATCGCCATTTTTGGCGTCATCAACCATCGCTTCATCAAGCTGCCCGACACCCTGGGCATCACCGCCGTCGGGCTGGTGACCTGCCTGAGCGTGTCCATCCTTGGCCTCAACCATCCGGAAATGGTCGCGCAGGCCCGCAAGCTCGTGGCCCAGATCGATTTCTCCGACGTGGTCTTCCACGGCCTGCTCAGCCTGCTGCTGTTCGCCGGCGCCCTGCACGTCGACCTCTCGCGCATGCGCCGCCAGCGCCGGGCCGTGGTCATGCTGGCTACAGTAGGCGTGGTGATCTCGACCGCGGCGGTCGGGTTCGGCTTCTTCTATGTCGCGCAGTGGCTGGGCCACCCGATCAGCCTGTTGTGGTGCCTGGTGTTCGGCGCGCTGATTTCCCCCACCGATCCTATCGCCGTGCTCAGCGTGCTCAAGAACGCGGGCGCGTCCGAAAGCCTGGAAACCAAGATCGCCGGCGAGTCGCTGTTCAATGACGGCACCGCGGTGGTGGCATTCCTGACCCTGGTGGGGCTAGCTACCGGCGCCACCGAGTTCTCCGCTTCCCACGTGGCGGTCGCGCTGGTGCGCGAAGTGTTGGGCGCCGTGGTGCTGGGCGTTGTGGTGGGCTACGTGGCGTCGGTGCTGCTGCGCGGAATCGACAGCTATCCGGTCGAGATCCTGATCACGCTGGCGCTCGCCACCGGCGGCTATAGCCTTGCCGAAACCGTGCACGTGTCCGCTCCGCTGTCGGTAGTCATCATGGGCCTGGTGATCGGCAACCACAGCACCTCCAAGTCCATGTCGGAAAAGACCCGCGAGCACTTGTTCAACTTCTGGGGCCTGCTGGACGAGTTGCTCAACCTGGTGCTGTTCGGCCTGATCGGGCTGGAGATCATCGCGCTGTCCCTGCAACTGCATATCGTCTGGCTGGGGCTGGCGGCGATTCCCGTGGTGCTGATTGCCCGCGGCATCAGCGTGGCCATCCCGCTGCTGGCGTTGCAGAACTTCCGCCGGCTCAATCCGCACTCGGCCACCATCATGACCTGGGGCGGCCTGCGCGGCGGCATCTCGATTGCGCTGGCGCTATCGCTGCCGGAGTTCCACGGCCGCGAGATGCTGATCGGCGTGACTTACCTGGTGGTGGTGTTCAGCCTGCTGATCCAGGCCACCACGCTGGGCAAGCTGGTCAAGCACCTGAATGGCTTGAGCGCAAAGCCGTAAAAAAGCCGCAACAAAGCCATAATGGATACGCCATCCGCAAGCGGGCAGCGGGACTCACCCGCCGCCCGCGCCCGGCTTACTGGCGGCTCTGGTAAATCTTGTCGAACTCGCCGCCATCGGCAAATTGCCGGCTCTGCGCCTGCGCCCAGCTGCCAAACACATCGCTGACCGAGAACAGCTGGATCGGCCGGAGCAAGACGGCAGGCGGGTCACGATCGCCCCGCCTGCCGCCTTACTCACGCCACCTTCGGAAAATCGATCACCGTATCGTTGACACGATTGATCATGTTGGTGAACAGGATCGCGCTGATGGCCTGGATGCTCTCGACGATCTGGCGATCGGTGTAGCCGGCTTCGCGCACATTGGTCACGACGCTGGCAGGCACCGTGCCGGAGGTCGTGGCCACGGCCAGTGCGAAGCGGACAAGCGCGTCGATCTTGCTGTCTTGCGGGTACTCGCCGGCGCGCAGCTCACGCGTTTGCTCGGCGGTATAGCCGGCCATCTTGCCGGTCATCGTATGCGCGGCCACGCAATAGTCACAACCTGAAGCTTCGCTGACGGCGAGGTTGATCGCTTCGAGCTCACGGGCGCTGAGCGTCGAGTTCTTGAGCAGCGCGCCGGTCTGCAGCGCGTTGGCAAGCACCTCGGGGGCATTGCTGCCGATGACCGCGTAGGCGTTGGGCACCTTGCCGACGGCGCTCTTGATAGCGGCGAACAGCTGAGCGGCCTGGCCAGTGGCTTCGGCGATGTTGATGGTGTGAAGACGGGACATGATGGCACTCCTTTCCAGGGTTGGTTGATGGACCCGCGCCGTGTTTGCTGCGCTGCTTCCATGGACTGAAGTCTAGGCGTGCCAAGCGCGACTTACCGCATATAATCGTCTAGTTATCTTGCTCCATCGTCTCAACCCATCGTTTCCGTTTTGCTCCCACCGCTCCCGCCATGGATAGCCTGACCGAACTCGTGCGCATGCTTTCGCCCGCCGGCACCGTCGACCTGCACTGCCACTTCGCCGGCAACTGGCGCGTGGACAACGCGGCGGCGCCCGCCGGCCACCTGCCATATCACATCATCCTGAAGGGGCAGGCGCGCGCGCTGGTGGCGCAGGAGGCCATCTCCCTCGATGCGGGCGACGTGCTGCTGTTCCCGCAAGGCAGCGCGCACACGCTGCGCAGCCTGCCCGACGATGTCGCCGGCCCGCACGCCGCCATGCCGGCCCAGACAACGCGCTTCAATGGCTTGCTGACCGAGGTGACGATGCCCGGCGACGCGCATCCGCTGGACATGCTGTGTGGCACGTTCGTGCTGGGCTTGCCGGGCACGATGCTGTTGCGCAAGCTGCCGCCGGTGCTGCGCGTGGCCACCGCGCAGCGCGCCGATTGCGCCTGGCTGGACGCGCTGATCAACATGATGCGCAATGAGGCGCAGGCACCCGAGCCGGGTGGCACGGCGGTCATCGGGCAGCTCTCCACCGCATTGCTGACCTTGCTGTTGCGCGCGCTGATCGCGCAGGGCGGCGTCACGCATAGCCTGCTGGCGCTGATGGCCGATGCGCGGCTGTCCAAGGCGATCGATGCGGTGCTGCGCGCGCCAGCCGAGCCGTGGTCGGTGGCGTCGCTGGCGGCGGTGTGCCATGTGTCACGCGCCACGTTTGCGCGGCGCTTCTCGCAGCTCAGTGGCGAGACGCCGCTGCAGTTCGTGACCACCTTGCGCATGGAAATGGCCGCCCGCCTGCTGACGCAGGACCGCGACTCCGCGGCCAGCATCGGCGAGCAATGCGGCTATGCCTCGGAGGCCGCGTTCGGGCGTGCCTTCAAGGCGTACTTTGGCGTGGGACCGGGCACGTTCCGACGTGCGGCGCGGGAGCGCCGAGGGGG
>NZ_JBIUHC010000194.1:0-17042 GCF_044627735.1 Cupriavidus sp. CuC1
CCGGCAGCAGCCGGCGCCGTGGCCATGCCTTCGGCCGCCAAGCTGATGGCCGAAGGCGGCCTGTCCGCCGGCCAGGTTGCTGGCACGGGCAAGGATGGCCGCATCACCAAGGGCGACGTGCTGGCCGCGACCGCTGCTCCCGCTCCCGCACCGGCCGCCAAGGCAGCTCCGGCTCCGGCCGCCGCCAAGCCGGCGCTGCAGCAGGTTTCCGCCCCGGTGGATTTCGCCGCCCTGGGCGACCGCCCGGAAGAACGCGTGCCGATGAGCCGCCTGCGCGCCCGTATCGCCGAGCGCCTGCTGCAATCGCAAAGCACCAACGCCATCCTCACCACCTTCAATGAAGTGAACATGAAGCCGGTGATGGACCTGCGCAGCAAGTACAAGGACCGCTTCGAGAAGGAACACGGCGTGAAGCTGGGCTTCATGTCCTTCTTCGTCAAGGCCGCGGTCCACGCGTTGAAGAAGTTCCCGCTGATCAACGCTTCGATCGACGGCAACGACATCGTTTACCACGGCTACTTCGACATCGGTATCGCGGTGGGCTCGCCGCGTGGCCTGGTGGTGCCTATCCTGCGCAACGCCGACCAGATGAGCCTGGCCGAGATCGAGAAGAAGATCGCTGAGTTCGGCGCCAAGGCCCGCGACGGCAAGCTGTCGCTGGAAGAGCTGACCGGCGGTACGTTCTCGATCTCCAACGGCGGCACCTTCGGCTCGATGCTGTCGACCCCGATCATCAACCCGCCGCAATCCGCGATCCTGGGCGTGCACGCCACCAAGGACCGCCCGGTGGTGGAAGACGGCCAGATCGTGATCCGTCCGATGAACTACCTCGCCATGTCCTACGACCACCGCATCATCGACGGCCGCGAAGCCGTCCTGGGCCTGGTTGCCATGAAGGACGCGCTGGAAGATCCGGCACGCCTGCTGCTGGACCTGTAATCATCTGCAAAGCCTGAGGTCTTGCCCGCGTTTTCCCGCCATGCCCGTCAACGGGCGCGGCGCGCTCGGGCATGACGGACCGAAGAGTTGAAAGCGGCCTGGCGGGCGACGTTGCCCCGCCGTGGCTGCAAAAGGAATCTCCATGAGTAAACAATTCGACGTGCTGGTGATCGGTGCCGGCCCCGGCGGCTACATCGCCGCCATCCGTGCCGGCCAGCTCGGCCTGAACGTGGCCTGCTGCGAAGGCAATGCCTACGACGATCCCAAGGACGAACCGCGCCTGGGCGGCACCTGCCTGAACGTGGGTTGCATCCCCTCCAAGGCAATGCTGGCCTCCTCGGAAGAGTTCGAGAACGTGCAGCATCACATCGCTGACCACGGCATCACCGTTGGCGACGTCAAGGTCGACGTGGCCAAGATGCTCAAGCGCAAGGACGATATCGTCGGCAAGATGACCAAGGGCATCGAGTTCCTGTTCCGCAAGAACAAGGTCACGCTGCTCAAGGGCTACGGCAAGTTCGTCGGCAAGACCGCCGAGGGCTTCCAGGTCGAAGTCGCCGGCAAGGCCGGCACCGAAGTCGTGACGGCCAAGCAGGTCATCATCGCCACCGGCTCCAAGGCGCGTCACCTGCAGGGCGTTCCCGTCGATAACGTGCTGGTCAGCGATAACGAAGGCGCGCTCAAGTTCGCCAGCGTGCCGAAGAAGCTGGGCGTGATCGGCGCCGGCGTGATCGGCCTCGAGCTGGGCTCCGTGTGGCGCCGCCTGGGCGCCGAAGTGACCGTGCTGGAAGCGCTGCCCGCGTTCCTGGGCGCCGCCGACGAAGGCGTGGCCAAGGAAGCGCAGAAGCTGCTGACCAAGCAAGGCCTGAAGTTCAGCCTGGGCGTGACGGTCAACGAAGTCAAGACCGGCAAGGACAACGTCACCGTCAGCTACACCGACAAGGACGGCGCTGCCCAGACCCTGGAAGTGGATCGCCTGATCGTGTCGGTTGGCCGCGTGCCCAACACCGACAACCTCGGCCTCGACGCCATCGGCATGGCTGCCGACCAGCGCGGCTTTATTGAGGTGGACGATCACTGCGCCACCAAGGTGCCGGGCCTGTGGGCCATCGGCGACGTGGTGCGTGGCCCGATGCTGGCCCACAAGGCCGAGGACGAAGGCGTGGCCGTTGCCGAGCGCATCGCCGGCCAGAAGCCGCACATCGACTACAACTGCATTCCGTGGGTGATCTACACCTTCCCGGAAATCGCATGGGTGGGCAAGACCGAGCAGCAGCTCAAGGCCGAAGGCCGCGAGTACAAGTCCGGCCAGTTCCCGTTCATGGCCAACGGCCGCGCGCTGGGCATGGGGCATTCGGACGGCTTCGTCAAGATGCTGGCCGATGCCAAGACCGATGAGATCCTGGGCGTGCACGTGGTTGCTGCGAATGCGTCCGACCTGATCGCCGAAGCCGTGGTGGCGATGGAGTTCAAGGCCGCCAGCGAAGACATCGGCCGCACCTGCCATCCGCATCCGTCGATGTCGGAAGTCATGCGCGAAGCCGCACTCGCTGTCGACAAGCGCCAGCTCAATATGTAAGGTTTCAAGGCTTAAGCCTTCGTATTGTTGAGTACCGGCGCGCCGCCACAGCGGCGCGCCGTTTTCGCTTTCGGGGCGGCAGGGGAGTTTGCCCTGTCACGCGCCCCGATCCTCATTCAAGCCGGCGCCTCCCGGCATCCAGGGCAAGCAGTCAGCATGAACGTCCGTGAGTACTACGAGCAGGAACTGAAGCAACGCGGCTACACCACCGACCCCGCGCAGTTGCGCGCCGTCGAGCGCCTGCAGCAATGCTATGACGAGTGGGTGGCCTACAAGAGCCGGCGCAACAGCACGCTGAAAAAACTGCTGGTGCACCCGGACGTGCCCAAGGGCGTGTACCTGTGGGGCGGGGTAGGGCGCGGCAAGTCCTTCCTGATGGACAGCTTCTATACCTGCGTGCCGGTGGTGCGCAAGACGCGGCTGCACTTTCACGAGTTCATGCGCGAGGTGCATCGCCAGCTTGAAGAGCTGCGCGGGCGCCCGGATCCACTGGACGAACTGGCCAAGCGCATTGCGCGGCGGTTTCGCCTGATCTGCTTCGATGAGTTCCACGTCAGCGACGTGGCCGATGCGATGATCCTGCACCGCCTGTTGCAGCAGATGTTCGAGAACGGCGTGCAGTTCGTGATGACCTCCAACTACCGGCCGGACCTGCTGTACCCGGACGGCCTGCACCGGGACCGCGTGCTGCCGGCAATCGCGCTGCTACAGCAAAAGCTCGACGTGCTCAATGTGGACGCCGGCATCGACTACCGCAAGCGCGCGCTGGAGCAGGTGGATGCCTATCACACGCCGCTGGGGCCCGAGGCCAGCTCGGCCCTGCGTCACGCCTTTACCAGCATTGCCGGTGTGGCCGACGAATCTCCCATCCTGCATATCGAGCACCGTGAACTGCGTGCGCTGCGCAAGGCGGGCGGGGTGGTCTGGTTCGATTTCAATACGCTGTGCGGCGGCCCGCGATCGCAGAACGACTACCTCGAGCTCGCCACCGAGTTCCACACGGTGATCCTCTCCGACGTGCCCAAGATGACGCCCCGCATGTCGTCCGAGGCCCGCCGCTTCACCTGGCTGATCGACGTGTTCTACGACCACAAGGTCAAGCTGCTGATCTCGGCGCAAGTGCCGGCGGACGAACTTTACACCGAAGGCCAGATGGCCAACGAGTTCAGCCGCACGGTGTCGCGCATCATCGAGATGCAGTCGCGCGAATACCTGGAAGCGCCACGCCGCACGGTCGACACCTCGCTGACCTGAAGCCCTGCGCAAGCGGCGCGCCATGCGCCGCCCAGCCTCCCGCTTGATCTGTATCAAGGCAGCTTGCCACCGGGACTCTTACCATGCAGTTGGTAAAAAAGAGTCCCGATGCCGACTTCCCCAGCCCCAGCCTATCCTGCCCGTTCCTTGCCCAATCTGCCGCTTGCACGCGCAGGCGGCGCGCCCGCGGCCGCCGGGCGCGTGGGCTGCTTCCACTGCGGACAGCCGCTCGCGTCCGGCGAGCCGTCCTTGCACGCCAGCATCAACGGCGAGGAACAGGCTTTTTGCTGCGGTGGCTGCCAGGCCCTGGCGCAGACCCTGCACGCAGCCGGGTTCGGCCATCTCTATGGCGACCAGGCCCGCTTTGCCCGGCCGATCGACGACGCGGCGCGGCGCGAGGCCGAGCCCGTCTGGGCCGCCTATGACACCGAGGAATTGCGGGCCCAGTTCGTGCGCCCGCTGGACGAACGCCGGGCCGAGATCACCCTGGCGCCGGAGAATATTCGCTGCGCCGCCTGCGCCTGGCTGATCGAGCAGCACCTGGGCAGCCTGCCCGGTGTGGAATCGGTGATCGCCAATGTGGCGACGCGCCGCGTGGTGGTGCGTTGGCGCGCGGCAGAACGGCCGGTCTCCGCCTTGCTCGCCGCGCTGGCTGGCATCGGCTACCTGGCGTGGCCGTTCGAGGTCTCGCGCTCGGACCGGCAGGACCGCCATGCGCGCCGTGGCTTGCTGATGCGCATGGCGGTGGCCATGCTCGGCATGATGCAGGTGATGATGTACGCATGGCCCATCTACACCCATGAAGCCGCCATCGATCCCGGCCAGTTGCAACTGATGCGCTGGGCCAGCCTGGTGCTGACCTTGCCCGTGGTGTTGTACTCGGCTTCGCCGATCTTCGCCGGTGCGTGGCGCGGCCTCAGGCAGCGCCACCTGGGCATGGACGTGCCGGTGGCGCTGGGCGTGGGCGCAGGCTTTATCGCCAGCACCGTGGCGACGCTGCGCGGCACCGGCGAGGTGTACTTTGATTCCGTCACCATGTTCGTGGCGTTCCTGCTGCTGGCACGCTACCTGGAGCTGCGCGTGCGCCAGGCATCGCGCAGTGGCGCCGAGATGCTGGCGCGGCAGTTGCCCGCCACCTGCGAGCGTCTGCGGGCCGAGGGCGGCGTGGGCGAGCGGGTGCCGGTGGCGCGCCTGCGCCCCGGCGACCTGATCCGCGTGAAGGCGGGCGAGGTAGTGCCCGCCGATGCCACGGTGATCGCTGGCGCGAGTGAGCTCGATGAGTCCATGCTGACCGGCGAGAGCCGGCCGGTGCCGCGCGGCACCGGCGACGCTGTGCTGGCAGGTTGCTTCAATACCACGAGTCCGCTCGAGCTGCGCGTGACCAAGGTAGGGGCGGGCACCCGGCTGGCGGAGATCGTCGCCGTGCTGGACCGTGCGCTGGCGGAGAAGCCGCGCCTGGCCACGGTGGCCGACCGCGTGGCGGGCTGGTTCGTCGCCATCCTGCTGGTGCTGGCGGCCGTGACCGGCGCAGTCTGGTGGACATGGATCGATCCCGCGCGTGCGTTGCTGGTGACGGTGGCCGTGCTGGTGGTGAGCTGCCCGTGCGCGCTTTCGCTGGCCACGCCAGCAGCGCTGGCCGCGGCCGGGGCCGCGCTGTCGCGCCGTGGCTTGCTGCTGACGCGCGGCCACGCGCTGGAGACCCTGGCCAGCGTCACGGACGTGATGCTCGACAAGACCGGCACGCTTACGCAAGGGCGTTTCGCGCTGGTGCGCACGCAGCCCTTGGGCGATGCCGATGCCGCAGCCAGCCTGCGGCTGGCTGCGGCCATGGAACGCTCCGGCGAGCACCCGATCGCGCGGGGCATCGTGGAGGCTGCGCAGGCGCAAGGCCTTGCGCACGAGACGCTTGCCATCGACGCCATGCGCAATGTGCCAGGGCAGGGCCTCGAAGCCGAAGTGGATGGGCGGCGTTACCGCCTTGGCCGTCGCGAGTTCGTCGACGCGCTGTGCGAGCACGGCAACGCCGGCGGCCCAAATGCCGAGCTTGCCGGCAGCGAGCGCCGCGGCGCCACGCTGGTGTGGCTGGGCAGTGCTGCCGGCGCGCTGGCGGTGTTCGCGCTGGCCGATGTCGCGCGCGAGCAATCCGCGCGCTTGCTCAGCGAGCTGCGCGCGCTTGGCGTGCGCTGCCATCTCGTGTCGGGCGATACGCCGGCCACGGTCGGCTGGTGGGCCGATCATTTCCAGATCTCGCGCCGCGAGGGCGGCGTCACGCCTGAAGGCAAGCGCGAGTACGTGGCGCACCTGCAGCGCGGCGGCGCCGTGGTGCTGGCGGTGGGCGACGGCATCAACGATGCGCCGGTGCTGGCACAGGCGCAAGTCTCAATCGCCATCGGCAGCGGCGCGCCGCTGGCGCAGGCGGGCGC
The DNA here is from genome assembly GCF_044627735.1 of Cupriavidus sp. CuC1. Classification (NCBI taxonomy): domain Bacteria; kingdom Pseudomonadati; phylum Pseudomonadota; class Betaproteobacteria; order Burkholderiales; family Burkholderiaceae; genus Cupriavidus; species Cupriavidus sp. CuC1. The sequence continues at coordinate 6,196 of NZ_JBIUHC010000194.1, forward strand.
CGACGCCGTGCTGGCCCATGGCCGCGTGGCGGAGATCGCGAACGCGCTGAAGATGGCCCGCCGCACGCGTCGCGTGGTGCGCCAGAACCTGGCCTGGGCCTTTGCCTACAACGTGATCGCCATCCCGCTGGCGGCAACCGGCTATGTCACCGCCTGGATGGCGGGCATCGGCATGTCCGTGTCGTCGCTGCTGGTGGTGGCCAATGCCTGGCGCCTGCTGCGCGCCGGCAAGCTCGGAGACTGACGCCATGGACATGCTCTACCTGCTGGTGCCGATGAGCCTGGTGCTGGTTGCCGTGATTGCGGGCGCGCTTTGGTGGGCGCTGCATGCGGGACAGTATGATGATCTTGATAGGCCGGGGGAGGCGATTCTTCTTGATAACGATAGGCCGTGAATTATAGGCCGTGAATTGGGGTTGGTTGAATGGGGGGCAAGCGACACCCCTGCGTCAGCGGGGCTAGAAGCCTGGAAATGTCTCCATTCGCGTAAACGGCCAACCCCGCCTAGCCGCGCCAGCAGCTTGTATCCCGTTCCGCTGATTCGTTCGCAAAGTCTGTTGAGATTGGAGCGGGAATTGTAGGTTGGGGGGAAGTGGGCGATGTGTATTGCTTGTGGCTCGCTGACGCGGGAGTGTCTCTTGTGGGCGGGGTTTTCATGCTTCTAGCTGCTGTCGCGGCTGTGCGGTGTTGGCCGTTTTGGAACGTGTGAGATGTCACTTTTCTTTACTCGCCTCGCCCTCGTAAAGAAAGTAACCAAAAGAAAGCGATCCCTGCAGGAGGCTGGCTTGTCGGGGTTGCGTAGCCCGGTGGTCTCGTCGTCAGGCCCCGGGTTCTAATGGCCTCATGCCGTTACCGGTTTAAATGGCCACGATCCTGCGGATGACACCGGTTTCGTGGTGAGGCTGCTCGGTAGCGGCATCCCTGCTCATCCACACATCTGCCGGCACCGGTGCGAAGCGCCACGATATATCACGCCGTGATGGTTTCGTGGTGGGGTGGACGCGGTGGTGAATGCCTCGGCATTGTTTTTTCGGTGCCACCGCGCCCACGACGGAAACGGGACGCCTGCAACTTCGTGGCCGCCAGCGCCGCGAGCGACAGACGGCTTGAAGTTCGTGGTGGTTGCTACCGGTGGGGGCCACCACGAATCCCTGGGCATTGGCAGCGTCGTGGTGCCCTGAACCGGTAACGGCACGAGTCCGTTAGAATCCGGGGCCGTACGACGAAACCATTGGGGTTCCCAATGTCGCCATGCCAGCCTCCTGCAAGGATCGCTTTCTTTTGGTTACTTTTCTTTACGAGTAAAGAAAAGTGACATCTCACACGTTCTAAAACGGCAACACCGCACAGCCGCGCCAGCAGCTAGAAGCATCAAAACCCCGCCCTAGAGAGACACCCCCGCGTGAAGACGAGCGGTCCCAACTTGCCTCGATGGCGCGTTCGCGGAGTTTCCCGGCGTCGCTGGTTGCACGGGCACGCATCGCTTTTGGTTTCTGCAGCGGGCGAGCCAAATAGTGAGATAGCCAAGCGACTGCAGGTTACGCGTGCCACGGTGGGCATCAGAACCCAACCCGAAACGCCTCCTACGCCTCCAGGTTCCCCCCATTCCCATACCGCTTGATACAGATCAAGACGCCCATCCCCCTCTTTTCCTACAGTCACAACATCAATTCATGTTTATCCAATCTGGGGGTCTGAATGGCTGTCACCGCCGCGTATTCTCGCGCCGACACCTTCAATTACGGCGTCGTGCGGCAGTTTGCCGTCATGACGGTAGTCTGGGGGATTGTCGGTATGGCCGTAGGCGTTCTGCTCGCGGCACAGTTGATCTGGCCGGAGCTTAATTTCGACACGCCGTGGTTGTCCTTCGGACGCCTGCGCCCGCTGCACACCAATGCGGTCATCTTCGCCTTCGGCGGCAGCGCGTTGTTCGCCACCTCCTACTACATCGTGCAGCGCACCTGCCAGGCGCGGCTGTTCTGTGGCCCGCTGGCGGCATTCACGTTCTGGGGCTGGCAACTGGTGATCGTGGCCGCGGTTATCACGCTGCCGCTGGGCATCACCAGCTCGAAGGAATATGCCGAGCTCGAATGGCCGATCGACATCCTGATCACGCTGGTGTGGGTGGCCTACGCCATCGTGTTCTTCGGCACCATCATGAAGCGCAAGACCCGGCACATCTACGTGGCCAACTGGTTCTTCGGCGCCTACATCCTGACCATCGCCATCCTGCATATCGTCAACAACGCCGAGATGCCGGTGGGCATGTGGAAGTCCTACTCGGCCTATGCCGGCGTGCAGGACGCCATGGTGCAGTGGTGGTACGGCCATAACGCGGTGGGCTTCTTCCTGACCACCAGCTTCCTGGGCATGATGTATTACTTCATCCCCAAGCAGGCCGGCCGCCCGATCTATTCCTACCGCCTGTCGATCGTTCACTTCTGGGCGCTCAACTTCACCTATATGTGGGCCGGTCCCCACCACCTGCAGTTCACGTCGCTGCCGGACTGGGCGCAATCGCTCGGCATGGTGTTCTCGCTGATCCTGCTCGCGCCTTCGTGGGGCGGCATGATCAACGGCATCATGACCTTGTCGGGTGCCTGGCACAAGCTGCGCACCGATCCCATCCTCAAGTTCCTGGTGGTGGCGCTGTCCTTCTACGGTATGGCGACCTTCGAGGGCTCGATGATGTCGATCAAGACCGTCAACGCGCTGTCGCACTACACGGACTGGACCATCGGCCACGTGCACTCCGGCGCGCTGGGCTGGGTCGCGATGATCTCCATCGGCTCGCTCTACTACCTGATCCCGCGGCTCTTTGGCCAGAAGGAGATGTACAGCGTGCGCCTGATCGAGCTGCACTTCTGGATCGCCACCATCGGCGTGGTGCTGTACATCGCCTCGATGTGGATCGCCGGCGTGATGGAAGGCCTGATGTGGCGCGCCACGCAGCCCGACGGCACCCTGACCTACGCTTTCGTGGAAGCGGTCAAGGCCAAGTATCCCTTCTACCTGATCCGCTTGCTGGGTGGCCTGTGTTTCCTCTCGGGCATGCTGCTGATGGCCTACAACGTGGCCCGGACCATCATCGGCAAGCCCGCGGTGGACGCACTGATCCCGGCCAGCGTTGCCGCCTCCGCCCATTGATCATTCCAGGATAGAAACGATGTCCGAAAAACGAAGCTTCTTTACGCACGAGACCCTGGAGAAGAACATCGGCTGGCTGATCCTGTGCACCATCCTGGTGGTCAGCATCGCCGGGCTCGTCCAGATCGTGCCGCTGTTCTTCCAGCACTCCACCACCGAGCCCGACGCGGGGATCAAGCCGTACTCCGCGCTGCGCCTGATGGGCCGCGATATCTATATCCGCGAGGGCTGCGTGGGCTGCCATTCGCAGCAGGTGCGCACGCTGCAGGGCGATGTCGAGCGCTATGGCCACTACTCCACGGCTGGCGAGTCGGTCTACGACCATCCCTTCCTGTGGGGCTCCAAGCGTACCGGTCCCGACCTGGCGCGCGTGGGCGGGCGCTACTCCGACGACTGGCAGCGCATCCACTTGCGCAACCCGCGCGACGTGGTGCCCGAATCGGTGATGCCGTCCTACCCGTGGCTCGAGAAAGCCCCGCTGCAGGCCAACGATGTCCGCGACCGCATGCGTGCGCTGCGCCGCCTCGGCGTGCCGTACACCGACGCCGAGATCGAGCAGGCGCCCGCCACGCTGGCCGGCAAGACCGAGGAAGACGCGATGGTCGCCTACCTGCAGGAGCTTGGCATCGCCAAGCGCAATGTGCGCGTGGATACCGCGGCCGCGGCGCAGCCCGCGGCCACGCAGGCCAAGGAGTAAGCCATGGCAATGATCACCGCGCTTTCCACCGTGGTCTCGATGGCTGCCTTCATCGCCATCTGCTGGTGGGCCTGGTCGTCCGGGCGCAAGGCCGCCAACCAGGAGTCGGCCATGCTGCCGTTCGCCTTGCCCGCCGAGCCGCTGGACGAGAACGTCGATGCCGGCTACCGCATCGCGCGCCATGCCGGCGGCGCAAACAACACCAAGCAGGAATACTGAGTCATGAGCGACTTCTTCACGGATTTCTGGAGCTACTACATTGCCGCCATCGCGCTGGTCGGCATCGTCTGGTGCGTGTGGCTGCTGTTCTCCCAACGCAAGGTCACCAAGGTCGCTGGCGCCGCCGAAGACACCGGCCACGTGTGGGACGGCGACCTGCGCGAGCTGAACAACCCGCTGCCGCGCTGGTGGATGTGGATGTTCCTGCTGGCGTGCATCTTTGGCCTGGGCTACCTGGTGCTGTACCCCGGCCTGGGTTCCTACGCCGGCGTGCTCAAGACCTCCAGTCGGGTCGAGTTGGAGGCGCATCGCCAGGCGGCCGAGCAACTGCAGCGGGAGGTCTATGGCAAGTACATGCACATGGACGTCAAGCAGGTGGCGGCCGACCCGGCGGCGCGCGAGATCGGGCAACGCCTGTTTCTCAACTACTGCGCGCAATGCCACGGCTCCGATGCGCGCGGCAGCCGCGGCTTTCCCAACCTGACCGATAACGACTGGCTGTACGGCGGGGATCCCGAGACCATCGCGCAGACCATTACCAAGGGCCGCAATGGCGTGATGCCGTCGTTCGCCTCGACCATCGACGGCAAGCTCGCCGGCGACGTGGCGCAATACGCGCGTTCGCTCTCCGGCCTGGCTTACGACCCGATCCGCGCCTCGCGCGGCGAGAGCACGTTCAAGTCCACCTGCGCGGCCTGCCACGGTTCCACCGGCAAGGGCAACCAGGCGCTTGGCGCGCCCAACCTGTCGGACCGCGTGTGGCTGTACGGCAGTTCGGAGGCCAGCATCGTCGACGCGATCCTGAAGGGCCATAACAACCATATGCCGGCGCACGAAGAAATCCTCACGCCGGAGCGTATCCGCATGTTGACCGCCTATGTCTGGGGCCTGTCCAACACCGGGAGCGGCGCAGGCGAGGGGAGCAGGCAATGAGCCACCACGCTTGTGCTTGTCGGCCGGGCCCGCACCGCGGCGGGGGTGATCGCCGATGAACGCCCCCGGACCGGAGCCGCTTGGATCAAACGGGCCCGCATGGGCGCCGCATCGAGAGCCCGCAGCCGCGACGGCGGATGAGCAGACTTCGGATGAGACCCTGTATGAAGTCCGCCGCAAGATCTATCCGCGCTCGGTGTCGGGCGCGTTCTCGAGCTGGCGGGTCTGGATGGTGGTCCTGACCCAGCTGTTCTTCTATGGCATGCCCTGGCTGCAGTGGAACGGCCGCCAGGCCATGCTGTTCGATCTCGGCGCGCGCAAGTTCTATATCTTTGGCCTGGTGCTGTGGCCGCAGGACGTGATCTACCTTGCCGTGCTGCTGGTGATCTCCGCGCTCTCGCTGTTTCTCTTCACGGCGATCGCGGGGCGGCTGTTCTGCGGCTACGCGTGTCCGCAGACGGTGTACACCGAGATCTTCATGTGGATCGAGCGGCATGTGGAGGGCGACCGCTTTGCCCGCATCCGCCTGGACGGCGATCCGTGGAGCGCACGCAAGCTGCGCCTGAAGGCGACCAAGCACGCGCTCTGGATCGTGATCGCGCTGTGGACGGGCATTACCTTCGTCGGCTACTTCTCGCCCATCCGCGCGCTGGGCGGGCAGGTGCTGAGCCTCTCGCTGGGCCCGTGGCAAACGTTCTGGATGCTGTTCTATTCGTTCGCCACCTGGGGCAACGCCGGCTTCATGCGCGAGCAGGTCTGCAAGTACATGTGCCCGTATGCACGCTTCCAGAGCGTGATGGTCGATCGCGACACCTATGTGGTCACCTATGACGTGGGCCGTGGCGAGCCGCGCGGCAGCCGCTCGCGCAAGGCGGACCACAAGGCAGCGGGGCTGGGCGCGTGCGTGAATTGCAGCATCTGCGTGCAGGTCTGTCCCACCGGCATCGATATCCGCGATGGCCTGCAGTACGACTGCATTGGCTGCGGCGCCTGCATCGACGCCTGCAACCAGGTCATGGACAAGATGGCGTACCCGCGCGGGCTGATCCGTTATACATCCGAGAACGCCATGCGCGGCGCGCTCTCCGAGACCGTGGCGCGCAAGCGCCTGGTGCGGCCGCGCACGGTGATCTACTCGGTGATCTGGCTGGCGCTGGTCGTCGGCTTCATGGCCTCGCTGGCCATGCGCACGCCGCTCAAGGTCGACATCATCCGCGACCGCGGCGCGCTGGGGCGGGAAGTGGAAGGGCGCTGGATCGAGAACGTGTACCGGCTGCAACTGATCAACACGACCGAGGCGCCGATGCGCGTCGCCGTCAGCGCGGGCAGCAATGCGCTGAAGGGCTTGGCCGTGGAGTATGACCACGCTGCCGGCAACCTGGAGCCCACGTCCAATCGCTTGGTTCCCATCCGGGTGCGCGTGCCGATCGAGTCAGCGGAGCAGGGCACGCACAGGATCGAGGTCACGGTGACCGCGGTGCCCGATGAGGGCACGGGGAGCCATGGCGCAGAGATTCGACAGAGCACCAGCTTTATCGTGCCGCGCAATCTATGAGGCGGCACGGCACGCTGGATGCACCGATCCATACGCAACATGCGCGATCTAGATCTACAGGAGGCCAGATGACGCAGCAAAGCAATCCCTGGTGGAAGGAGCCATGGCCGTGGCTGCTGATGAGCGGGCCATTGGTGGCAATGGTGGCTTGCGGGGTCACGATCTGGCTGGCCATGACCCATCCGGACCCGCCCATTGTGGAAGGCGTGTCGCGGCACGGCCTGGTGGTCGAGAAGGCGGGCAGCGCGGCACGCCGGGCAACGCCGGTTGCGGCGCAAGCGAGGTGATCATGAGACTGCGCTGGCTGATGTGGGTGTTGTGGCCCGCCTTCCTGGTTGCCGGGCTGACGACCGCGCTGGTGTTCTCCATGGTCGATCCTGGCGACCTGCGCTTTTTCGGCCAGCCGGTCGAGGCATCGCGGGAGGCGGTCTACACCGTGGGATTCCTGATCGCGTGGGTGCTCTGCTCGCTGTCGAGCGGCTTGACGCTGTACACCATGCCCACGCGGCTGGCGGACACGGACGAGCTGGAATGAGTGCGATGCGCGCCTTGCCGGTTCAGGCCAGAAGGCGCGGCATCACGGCGGGCCGCCGCAGGCGAGGGCGGCTTGCGACGTGCACGTCAGCAGGACTTGTTGACGATCTGCTTGATCCCCACCATGTCGACCAGCTTGACGTGGCGCTGGCGGATCTGGATCAGGCCAGCTTCCGCAAAGCGCGAGAACAGGCGGCTGACGGTTTCGAGCTTGAGCCCGAGGTAGCTGCCGATTTCCTCGCGGCTCATGCGCAGCACGAACTCGGAGGCCGAATAGCCGCGCGCGGACAAGCGCTCGGACAGGTTGATCAGGAAAGCGGCAAGCCGCTCCTCGGCGCGCATCGAGCCGAGCGTGATCAACATGACCTGGTCCTGCGAGATCTCCTTGCTCATCAGGCGCATGAACTGATGCTGCAGGGAAGGCAGGACGTTGGACAACGTCTGGAGATCGCCGAAGCGCACCACGCAGACTTCGGTATCTTCCAGCGCGGTGGCGTCCGATGCGTGCTGCATCTCGCCGAGGCCGTCGAGGCCGACGACTTCGCCGGGCAGGTGGAAGCCCGTGATCTGCGAGCGGCCGTCTTCCATCGTCAGGTGGGTCTTGAGCGTGCCGAAGCGGATCGCGTAGACGGCGGTGAGAGGGTCGCCGAGGCGGTACAGGGTTTCGCCCTTGCGTACGCGCACCCGGTCCTGCACCAGCGTATCCATCTTTTCGAGGTCCTGCTGCGTCATGCCGACGGGCAGGCAGAGCTGGCCGAGCGAGCAGGTGGAGCAGCGGGGCGACATCTCGGTAATAGGAATGGAGGTGAGCAATTGAGGCCTGTCGGTTTAGCGCAGTCAATCAAGCGCGGTGTGGCAGGCGCATTGAGTTGAGAGCTTGACGTTGAGAGTCGTCGATGGGAAGCGCTATCCACATCGGCCCGGCGCGCGGGTCTGTCGGCGGTGCGCTATCTGTGCAGCGCGGCCTGCCGTGCCCGTCGTCATGTTGTTTTGCGAACGCGCGAACTGGCGCGGGCGCTGGGCTTCATGTTGATAGCGCCTCTTGAAGCTGCGGGGGCGCGTTGGGCGCATTTTACCGCGCCGGACGTTGCGATTGTGTGATTGGGAGGAGAAGTTGACCATAGGCGTGCTAATCAGCGTATTTACCCTGGCTTTGCTGGGCGGCGTGCATTGCGCCGCCATGTGCGGCGGGATCGCGCTGGCCGCGGAGCAGGGCGGCGTAGCGCGCGTGCCTGCCACGGTGCTCCGGCGTCCCGGCCATTGGTTGCTGGAACTGCTCGTCATGCATGCCGGGCGCCTCAGCATGTATGCGGTGCTGGGGGGCTTGCTTGGCGCCCTGGGGGCTGGCGTCTGGGGGGCGCAGTACCTGCCGCTGCAGCGCTGGCTGTTTGGGGTGGGCAGCGTGATGCTGGTGTTGTCGGGCCTGTGGATGTTGCGCGGGCGGACCATGGGTACTGGCTGGCTGGAGCGGCTTGCCGCCCGCGCCGCGGGCGGCTTGCTGCGCGGCCTTGGCGCCGTCGGCGCGTGCTTGCCGGCCGTGGCCCGGGCGCGGGGGCAGGGGCGGTTGCTGCGCCGCTACGGCATGGGGCTGGCCTGGGGGCTGGTCCCGTGCGGCATGGTGTACGGCGCACTTGCCATGGCGTTGCTGGCCGGCAATGCCCCGTCTGGAGCGCTGGTGATGGCCGTGTTTGGCCTGGGCACCCTGCCGAACCTGCTGGTCATCTCGGGCCTGTCCGGCTACCTCAGGCAGCTTTCGCGCCGCCCGGCGCTACGGGCCGGCGCCGGCCTCGCGGTGGTGGCCTTTGGCCTGGCCGGGGTGGCGCGCGCGCTGCTTTTGCCCCAGACGCTTGCCGCGCATGGATTCTGCCTGGTCTTCTGAAACGTTGTTCGTGGCGTATCTGTCACTTCCTCGATGAGGTAGCTGTGCGAATCGGTTGCAGGTTTGCCAGGGAATGTCATACAATCGCAAGAACAGCGATATCGCGCAGCGTATTTCATCGTGGCATCGTCAGGTAGCATCCGCTGCTCAGGGATGCATGCCAGGAACACCCGGGCAGGCAACAGCGCCAGGGACCGTTCCCCAACCGCCGTCCGGTTCAAAAGATTCGGTTCAAAAGACCAGCCACGGCAGGGCGGGGTGAAATAGGCCAGCAGGCCCGATATCCGTATTTTCTTGCACCCGGCGCGTTCGATGATAAACGCCGCGCCGGACAGGTCCGCCACATCAGGGGGAAGGCGCGACGCAAGGGCTCCGTCGACTGGCAGGTAAAGCCGGTGGCCGGGCGATCTCCTGCCGGTCAGGTCCGGCACCCGATGCAATAAAAGAAAGCGCACGGCTGGCATGCAACAAGCATGCGGTTGGCTGCGCGGCCAGATGGCGGTGGCAATCCCTACCGCTGAACCCGCAATCTCCAGTGCGCCCGGGATCAATCGGGGCGCAGGTGCAAAGACAGGCTGCACGCAATCAACATGAATACCCAAGAGGCGAAGATCGTCCTCGAGACCGCGCTGATCTGCGCGCAGGAACCCTTGCGCGTCAATGACTTGCGCCGGCTGTTTGCCGACGACGTCGGTGCCGACACCATTCGCGTGCTGCTCGAAGAGCTGCGCCGCGACTGGGAGCAACGCGGCGTGGAACTCGTGGCACTGGCCAGTGGCTGGCGTTTCCAGAGCCGCCCTGTCATGCGCGAATACCTGGACCGGCTGAATCCTGAAAAGCTGCCCAAGTACTCCCGCGCCGTGATGGAGACGCTGGCGATCATTGCCTACCGGCAACCGGTCACGCGAGGCGATATCGAGGAAATCCGCGGTGTCGCGGTCAGCACCGAGGTCGTTAAGAAGCTCGAGGACCGTAGCTGGATCGAGGTGATCGGCCACCGTGACGTGCCCGGGCGGCCCGCGCTTTATGCCACCACCAAGAATTTCCTTGATGACCTTGGCCTGCGTACGCTCGATGAATTGCCGCCGCTGGAAGACATCCAGGCCCAGGCGCAGGTCGCGCTGCTGAACCAGGAGCCAATCGATTTCGAGGCGCTGGGCACTGTGCCGGCGGATAGCGACGAAGAGGCATTCGCGGAACCTGGCGATGATCAGGCCGAGGCTGCCGCAGAGGCTGTGGCCGATGCCGGGGAGGGTGAATCGACCCATTCCGAAGTGGTTGCACCCGATGTTCTCGCGGCCGGTGCCGCGGATGGCATCGCCGATCTGGTGGATGCGTTTGAAAAGAAGGAAGCCTTGGTGCAAGCGGAAGCTGGGTTCCCACCCACGCCCGAGGCCGAGGCGGAAGTGCCGGCGACGCCGGAGCCAGACAGTGAGCCAGGGAACGAGCCAGGGAGCGAGCCGGTGTCCGCCGAGCCCACCGGCGCACGGCCTGGCGACACAGCCGACGAGCAAGCCGTCGCAGACGGTGAAACAAATGAGCAAACGGACACGCCCGCCAACGGTTACCACGTACAAGTGGACTCCGGCGAGCAGGCATCCGAAGTCCCGGGGGCGTCCAAGACGAATCCGGCGCACCCCAGCGAGCACGACGAGCACGACCAGCGCGTGTCCAACTGAACACCATGCAACATCCGAATGTGAATACCTTGTCCGATTCTGATCAAGACGTCCGCCAGGCGGATACGCCGGCCGGCGATGCCGGCAATGGCGCCGAAGGCGGCGCCGGCACCGATGGCGCGCCGCGCCGCAAGGGCCTGCGCCGTGGCTTGCGCAATCTGGTGGCCACGCGCCGCCAGGCCGCGCAGGACCGCGATGGCGGGC
>NZ_JBIUHC010000195.1:0-16912 GCF_044627735.1 Cupriavidus sp. CuC1
GAAGGAACGAGGGTAGTCAATGCCTGCGATTGGAAGCTCCATGCCCGAGTGTAACTCCGGTTAAATGGATACCCCATCCGATAGTTATCTTCATACCCTGCGCAGACAGGGCCTGGTGCAATCCAGCGAAGCGCTCTGTGCGTACCGTGCCTTGCTCTGAGCATTCCCGGCTGTGGCAAAGAGCCCGCCCGGCGCGGGATCTTTGCCGTCACTCACTCCGGCGTCCAGGTCTTCAGGTCAGTCATCTTTGCCGGCGTCGCCGTCTGGGCTGCGACGCCGCTGGTCGCGCTAGTGCAAGTGGAAGGCGTGGCGGCCGATGCCGTAACGCTTGCAACGCTCGCTGTGCCGCTCGCAGCCGCACTGCCTTGGCGGCTTACGCCAGACCCGCCAACCCCGCCAAGCCCACGGTCGCGCTGCACGCGGATATTGTTCTGGACCTCGGTCACGCCGAATACAGTGTCGGCCAGATCCTCGATATCGTATTTTTCGCTGCGCGTGCGTACCGTCCCGGTCAGCGTGACCAAGCCGGATGCCACTTCCACGCTAACGTCGCGCACGTCCACGCCGCCCGCGTAGGCAAGGTGCTCGCATACCGTTTCGCGGATGCGCTCGTCGCTGCGTTGATAGCCCTTGGGGCCGACGCGGCGGCCTTGGGGCTGGCCGAAGACTTCGCCTACGGCTTCGCCGATGCGGCGTCCGAGGTGGTAGAGCGCGCCGTGCTCCTCAGGCTCTTGTGACGCCTCGCGATACGCTCGACGAGGCTCGCTGCGTTCCCTATCCCATTGTTGTGTGCGCTGGTTTTCGCGCTGGTCCGCCCAGGGGTCGCTGCGTTCGCCTCCCCGGAAATCCTGCCGTTCATTGCTGCGGTAGCCGCCCGCGTACTCGCCGCGATATTCGCTGGGATACCCGCCGCGCGGGTTGCCTCGCTCGTCGCCTCGATAGGTGCCTTGTCCATGCCCATAGGCGGTATCTCCCCGTACATCGCTGAAGTAGCCGCGTCCGTAAGCTGGCTGCGTATCTTCACGGGAGCGATCCATATCGCGTAGCCAGTCCTGGTCGCGGTTGCGGTACCGGGAGCGCTCGCCTGGCCAGGTGTCGGCATCCTCGGGCTCGTACTGGCCGTTCAGGCCATAGCGCAGATCGCTGCCCTTGCGGTAGTCGCCCTGGGAGCGGCCGGGATGGCCGGGATGGTCGGGACGGTCGGGATGATTCGGATGATCAGGGTAGCGGCCTTGCCCATACTCCCGGTCATAGCCCGCATCGTCGCGCGCCGGGCCGCCATCGCTCAACTGCCCTGGCGAGAGTTGCTGGCGCCGGCGTTCGCCTTGCCAGCTGCCATCGTCGGATTCGGGCTGCCATTCGTCGCTGCCCCAGCGCTCTTGGTGCCGTCCGCCGCCGCTGCCTTCATAGCCGCGCCACACCTGGCCGCGGCGATAGCGCTCGTTGTATCGATCGTCCATGATGATCTCCTGTGTTGCGTTCGCCATGTGCGCGCGCACATTCCACGCGTCGGCACGGCAAGTATTGGAGACGCGCAAGAACCGTACCGTCGCGGCGGGCGGCGTTTTCCGGTGAGCACAGGGGGAAGCCGGGCCCGCGAAGCGGCGTGTTTTGAACGCCTTAGCTGGCGCTTGTAAATTCTGCGCGATGCGGCGCGGCGGGCGCGGCCCTCGGCAGCTACATCCAGTGGCTGGGATGCGTCAGCTCCGGCACATGGCCCAAGCGCCCGGCTCGTGGCTGGCAAGCTTGGCGCTGGGCGATCCGCTCGAAGGCCAGTTGGCTGCCCGACGGCATGGCCCTGGCTTAACCCGGCATGGATGCCTGGGGCAGGCCAGCCGTAGCGGCCTGCGGCGCCGCGGCGAGCCGTGCCGCGCGGCAAAGCGCGGCATTTAGTGGGTTGGTTCGACCCGGCGTTCCGCCTGGCGTCCAAGCCGCATGCTGTGATCGTGCAAGGTGGCTTTCATGCGCCTCAGCGAGGCGGTGAGCGTGGTGCGCTCCTCGGTGCTGAAGGCGGCGACCGAGACGGAGTGGAGCGCCTTCAACCCTTTCCAGACGCGGTCCACCTTAGGCTCGGCGTCGACGGGAATCAACGGCTGGCCGGCGGGGTCATACGCGATCCAGCCGTCGGCTTGCAAGTCGCCCAGCAGGCTTTCCGAGTGCGTCGCGGATATCAGCATCTGGCCCAGGTAGGGCTCATGGCGAACGAATTCTTCCTGGCGGATAGCGCGCAGCAAGATCCATTTCGGGTAGTCGAGTCCAGCATCGGAAAGCGTCTGGTCCAGCACGCTCTGCCATTCGCGCACGCTGTCCATCAAGGCTAGAAGTACGGATTCCGTCGGTTCGAGAGCCTTAGGCTGCATTGTTTTGTCTCCTGTCTTTCGAGCTTGCCGCCAGACCAGGGGCCGGTGCTTGGCCGGCCCGGGCGGCGCAGTGGATGCGGCGGGCGTTGCCTGCCTTGATTTCCTGCGGAGCAGACATTAGCAGACAACTTCCGCCGTGGCGAAGTGCCCCTGCGGGGCGAAAGGTCTGACAGTGCGTTGGGCGTCTCAAACCAAGGGAAAATCCCAAGTGGGTTGTCCCGTGCGCATCAGGCCGGCGTTCGCGTCGCGAACTTCGGTGCGGCGGTGGGCCGGCGTGATTACAGTTCGATGACAAGGTTGGGGTTGAAGCGCGGGTTTTCGAGCTTGCCTTCCCGTGCGTAGCCGCGCGGGTTGCACACCACGCGGGTGGCGCCCAGTTGATAGTCGAAGCTGTCATGGGTATGCCCATGCACCCAGAGCGCAGGCTGCCATGCCGCGATTTCCTGGCGCAGGTCGGAGACGAAGCTGGCATTGAGGTGCGAGCCGGCGAACTTGGGGCTGATGCTCAGCGGCGACGGCGCGAAGTGCGTGATGACGACGGTCTGGACGTCGTGGGGTGCCTGGAACCGCTGCGCCAGCCAGGCAACCGAATCCCTGAACAACGCCTGCGACGTGGCGGGCGTGAAGCGCTCCTCGAAATCTGGCGCAACGCGGATGCGGGAGAAGTCGCGCATGAGGGACTGGGCGTCGCGCAGCCCATCCTCGCGCTGCTGCGGCGAGGAGAACAAGCGGTAGTCGGACCACAGCGTGCAGCCAAGGAAGCGCACGCCGCGGTAATGCCATTCCGAGCGCTCCAGCACCTGCACCTGCGTGCCGGCCGCGCCGGCGCGCAGGGCGTCCATGGTGGTGGCCAGGTCGCTGCCGTAGAACTCGTGGTTGCCGGCGACAAACAGGGTGGGCAGCGTGGCGGCCGCGGCCCATGCCATGGCTTCCTGCGGGCGCCAGATGTCGCCGGCCAGTATCATCACGTCGACATCGGGATTCGGAAAGTCCATCGGATAGACCGAAAGATGCAGGTCCGAAACCAAACCTATTTTCATGCGTCTCTCCTGGGGCGGATCGGGCGATGCCAATCCTGGCACGATGCCTGAATCGTCGCACACGTCTTCGGGGACCTACAGCTTAATGCAAGAGCCAGATTCGCGAAATTTGCCGGACGTTCCCGCGCTGGCCGGCACCGTCGGGCGCTACTGCGAAGCCCAGCCCCGGCCTGAGCTCCAGCCGCATTTCCGGTGCGTGTGGACCAGCGCCTTGCCAGCCGGCCACGCAGGCGCGATTGCCGTCGTGCCGGACGGCTGCGTGGATGTGCTCTGGCGTGCCGGCCGGCTGCTGGTGGTCGGGCCGGACATCACCGCGGCCCGGCCGGACCTGGAGCCCGGCGCGGCGGTGCTGGGCGCGCGTTTTCAACCGGGCGCGGCGCTGCCCTGGCTGGGCTTGCCCATGTCGGAGATCGTCGGGAGCGAGGTCGAGCTGGCCGATCTGTGGGGCCAGCGTGGGCGGGAGTTTGCCGGGAGGATGGAGGAGGCCGCGGCAGCAGGGCGGCAGGTGGAGGTATTCCAGTGCCAGTTGGCGAAGATGGCGCTGCAGGTCGAGGCCCCGAGCCGCGAGGCGGCTGCCATCTTCGCGCTGGTGCAGGCCAGCGCCGGCATGGCGGGCGAGGCGATTCCCTTGCTCCTGCGCCGGCTGGGCCTCAGCGAGCGCACGCTGCGGCGCCGCAGCGTCGAGCATTTCGGCTACGGCGCGAAGACGCTGGCGCGGATCCTGCGGTTTCAGCGTGCGTTGTCGCTGGCGCTGGAATCGGCGGATAGCGGGCTGGCCGCGATCGCGGCGGATGCGGGCTACGCCGACCAGGCCCACCTGAGCCGGGAGATCCAGTCGCTGTGCGGCATGACGGCGTCGACCCTGCTGCGCCAGTTGCGCGCGCCAAGGGCTTGATTGGCCGTTTTGTTCAAGCTTTGCCGCGGCATCCGGGTGAAAATGCTGTTCCTCATCCATCACCAGGGAGTCCGCCATGGGCACCAGAGGCCAGGACCGGCAGATCGACAACATCGAGTTCAATGTCAGCGACATCGCGCGCAGTAAGGCGTTCTATGGTGCAGCCTTCGGCTGGACCTTCACCGACTACGGCCCCACTTACTGCGAGTTCAGCGACGGCCGGCTGACCGGTGGCTTCACCACCGGCGAAGCGGTCCGGCCCGGCGGACCGCTCGTGATCCTGTATGCGGATGACCTGGCACGGGCGCAGCAGGGCGTGGAGGCTGCCGGCGGCACCGTGGTCCGGGCGGTCTTCTCGTTCCCGGGCGGGCGGCGTTTTCATTTCCGAGACCCGGACGGCTACGAGCTGGCGGTGTGGTCGGCGGCGTAGTGCAGGCGCGTCTCCAAGCAGCGCTTTACCTGTCATTTGCCTGGCCGCAGGCGACGTCGTCGCCTGCAGATATTCGCGTTTTCCCGTATTGTGTCGGCTTGCCATGCCCTCGCTCGCATCGAGAGGGGGAGCCATGGTGCATGTATCAAACAATCGGGCAGGGTGCCGGCGCATCGCGCGACTGCCCGCGCGCGGCGGTAACTGGCAATGACAGTGTCGAACACAGCAGAATCCAATCTCCCACCCCGCGCCGCGGACGCGCCCATGACGTCGCTGGAGCGCCGCGGCATGGCTGCCATCCTGGTGGCGGTCTCCCTCGCCACGCTCGATACGGCGATCGCCAACACAGCACTTCCCGCCATCGCAGCCTCGCTGCATGCCACCCCGGCGGCATCCGTGTGGGTCATCAACGCCTACCAGCTCGCCATGGTGGCCACGCTGCTGCCGTTCGCGGCGCTGGGCGGCATCGTCGGGCACCGGCGCGTGTATCTCGGCGGGCTGATCCTGTTCATCGTTGCCTCGGTGGTCTGCGCGCTCTCCTGGTCGTTGCCGACGCTGGTCGCCGCGCGGCTGCTGCAGGGCGTGGGCGCCAGCGCCATCATGAGCGTGAACGCGGCGCTGATCAGCGCGATCTTTCCACCGCACCGGCTCGGGCGCGGCGTCGGGCTGAACGCGCTGGTGGTTGGCGTGTCGTTTGCCGTGGGGCCCACGGTGGCGTCGATCATCTTGTCGCTCGGGCCATGGCCGTGGCTGTTTGCCGTGAACCTGCCGATCGGCCTGCTGGCGCTCTACATCGCCTGGCCCGCGCTGCCGCAGACGGTGCGCGGCGCGCATCGCTTCGACCGCGTCGCGGCGGGGCTGAACGTGGTGATGTTCGCCTCCCTGATCTTTGCGCTTGGGGAGGGCGCGCAACGCGCGCCGCTGGGGCAGTCGCTGGCGGCGCTGGGCGTGTTCCTGGTGGCGTTCGTGTTGCTGCTGCGCCGCGAGCGCGGCCATCCCGCGCCGATGCTGCCGATCGATTTGCTCAAGCGGCCCATGTTCGCGCTGTCGACCATGACCGCGATCTGCTCGTTCGCCGCGCAGGGGCTGGCCTTCGTGTCGCTGCCGTTTTATTTCGAGAGCGTGCTGGGACGCAGCCCGATCGAGACGGGCTTCCTGATGACGCCGTGGTCGGCGGTGGTGGCGCTGATGGCGCCGCTGGCCGGGCGGCTGTCCGACCGCTATCCGCCGGGTTTGCTCGGTGGTGTGGGCCTGGCGGTGATGTGCATGGGCATGGCGTCGCTGGCGCTGCTGCCGGCGCATCCCAGCGCGCTGGAGATCGGCATTCGCATGGCCATCTGCGGCGCGGGCTTTGGCTTCTTCCAGTCGCCCAACCTCAAGGCGCTGATGTCGAGCGCCCCGCGCGAGCGCGCCGGCGGCGCCAGCGGCGTGATTGCCACCGCGCGCCTGCTCGGCCAGGCGACCGGCGCGGCGCTGGTTGCGCTCAGCTTCGGCATTGCGGGCCGCCACGGCCCAACGCTGGCGCTGGCGATTGGCGCGGGCTTCGCGGGCGTGGCCAGCATCGCCAGCGGCCTGCGGCTGATCACGCGCGAGCCGGGCGCGGCTGCGTTGCAGCCATCGGGCGAGTGACCGGCCACCGGTAGGTCACCGGGGCCGGCGCTGCCTCAGAAGCCTACCGGCGCGTGCGGCACGTAGGGTGCTTCCAGCGCGGCGATCTCTTCAACGGTGAGTCCAAGCGACAGCGCCGCCACGGCGTCCTCGATATGGTGCGGCTTGGACGCGCCGATGATCGGCGAGGTGATCTCCGGCTTCTGCACCAGCCACGCCAGCGCGACCTGGGCTGCCGGCACGCCGCGCGCCTGCGCAATGGCGTGCACTTGTTCCACCACCTTGCGGTCCGATTCCTCGGTATTGCGATAGAGCGTCTTGCCAAACGCATCGCTCTGCTCGCGCGCGCTGCCGGCATGCCACGGACGGGTCAGGCGGCCGCGCGCCAGCGGGCTCCACGGCATCACCGCGATGCCCTCGGCGGCGCACAGCGGCAGCATCTCGCGCTCTTCTTCGCGGTTCAGCAGGTTCACATGGTCCTGCATGCTGGCGAACTGCGTCCAGCCGTGCAGGCGCGAGGTGTAGATAGCCTTGGAAAACTGCCAGGCATACATCGACGATGCGCCGATATAGCGCGCCTTGCCCGCCTTGACCACGTCGTGCAGCGCTTCGAGGGTTTCCTCGATGGGCGTATGCGGATCCCAGCGGTGGATCTGGTACAGGTCGACATAGTCGGTGCCGAGCCGGCGCAGGCTGTTGTCGATCTCGGCCAGGATGGCGCGGCGCGACAGGCCGCCCCCGTTCGGGCCGGGGCGCATGCGGCCATGCACCTTGGTGGCGATCACCACGTCGTCGCGGCTGGCGAAGTCCTTCAGCGCGCGGCCGACGAACTCCTCGGAGGTGCCGTCGGAATAGACGTTGGCGGTATCGAAGAAGTTGATGCCGGCTTCGATCGCCTGCCGGATCAGCGGCCGGCTGGCTTCCTCGTCGAGCGTCCAGGGGTGGTTGCCGCGCCCGGGCGCGCCGTAGGTCATGCAGCCCAGGCACAGGCGGGAGACTTCCAGTCCCGTCGAGCCAAACCTTACATAGTCCATCTTGCCTCTCCATTGATGAGTCGCTGCCATCGATCCTGGCCGCCGGCGGCGGGACCGCGCGGCACTCCGGCATGGTATGCGAATTCTGGCCGGGGCGACGGCGCTCAGGGCTGCACGTAGCCGCCGTCGACGAACAAGGTGGATCCCGTCATATAACCGTTGCCGAACAGGAACAGCACGGCGTCGGCTACCTCGTGCACGCTGCCGACCCGGCCCAGCGCGGTGCTGAGCACGATGGCGCCATCCGGCGCGATCTTGGGCGCGACTTCGTGCACGGCATGGTACTGGCCCCGGAACTTGCTGCGAAAGGGGCCTTCCACCGCGTCGTGGTCATCGCTGTGGATGGACGCGACCTGGTCGGCGGCGCCGGGCGCGAAGCGGTAGTCCAGGCGGGGAATCCTGGCGAAGAAGGCCGCTACCGATTCGCGCTCCGCCATGTCCACCACATGGCCCGAGGTGGAGCCGCCCGCGGCTTCGATGCGGGCGAAGCGGAGTATCCCGGCGTCGCTGGTTGCGCGGGCACGCATCGTTTTGGATTCTGCAGCGGGCGAGCCAAATAGTGAGAGCGTTTCCCCTCGATCATCACCGACAAGGCAATCCGTCTCGACACTAGCCCGCTGACGGGGGGGTGTCTCTTTAGGGCGGGGTTTTGATGCTTCTAGCTGCTGATGCAGAATAGCGTGAGTTGGGCAGTGTTTTAGCGCTTCTAGCTGCTGTCGCGGCTGTACGGTGTTGGCCGTTTTAGAACGTGTGAGATGTCACTTTTCTTTACTCGCGGGCTCGTAAAGAAAAGTAACCAAAAGAAAGCGATCCTTGCAGGAGGCTGGCTTGTCGGGGTCGCGCAGCCCAATGGTTTCGTCGTCAGGCCCTGGGTCTTAATGGACTCGTGCCGTTACCGGTTTAAATTGCCACGATCCTGTTATTGACGCTGGTTTCGTGGTGAGGCCCCCGGTAGCGGCATCCCTGCCTATTCGCCCATCTGCCGGTACCGAATCGGAGCATCACGATATATCACGCCGTGATGGTTTCGTGGTGGGGTGGGCGCGGTGGTGAAACCCTCGGATTTATTTTCTCGGTGCCACCGCGCCCGCGACGAAAACGGGACGCCTGCAACTTCGTGGGCGCCCGCGCCGCGAGCGACAGACGGCTTGAAATTCGTGGTGGTGGCTACCGGTGGGGGCCACCACGAAACCCTGGGCATTGGCAGCGTCGTGATGATCTAAACTGGTAACGGCACGAGGTCATTAGAACCCGGGGCCGTACGACGAAACCATTGGGGTCCCCAATGACGCCACGCCAGCCTCCTGCAAGGATCGCATTCTTTTGGTTACTTTTCTTTACGCCCGCCCGCGAGTAAAGAAAAGTGACATCTCACACGTTCTAAAATGGCAACACCGCCCAGCCGCGACAGCAGCTAGAAGCATCAAAACCCCGCCCAGCAAACGCCAAAACCCGCGTCAGCGGGCCACAAGCAATACACATCGCACACTTCCCCCAACCTGCTGGTTCGGCGCGGCCAGTCGTGGGACGAGCTTTATCGGAACGTGAAGTTCAGTGATGAGGTGAAGTCATGGACGGCTTACGACGCGATGCGCTTTCCTAATGTGCTTGGCATGTATCGGTGGGTATCCAATCACCGGCGGGGGGAGTGGTAGGGTATCTGGTGCTGGGCGCACTGTCTGCCTTGGACGACTCAGTTTTTCGCACCCCTAATCCATCTCCGCCTGCGCGGCCGCCTGCACCGACACCCCGGGCGGCATGGCCTGCCCCCGTATCTCATCCAGCAATATCCCCAGCAGCCGCTGCGCACTGGGCGACAGCGACCGCAGCGGCCGGGTGATCACGCAAATCTCCCGCGACAGCCGCGGCTCGTGCAATTCCCTGAAGACCAGGTCGGGATACTCGCGCTCTTTGTTGGCCAGCGCCGGCAGTACCGAATACTGCTTGCCCATGCTGAGCATGGCGAACAGGGAACTGGTGCTTTCCACTTCGTCGTGCTGGCCGCCGAGCACGGGCCAGTTGCCGGCGTGGCTGCGCAGGAAGTGGCCAATGCCGGTGTCCGCGCTGAAGCCGATGTATTGCTCGGGCGTCAGGTCGGCCCAGCACACGGGGCGCTCCAGTTGCGCGAGGGGCAGGTCGCGGTGGCACACCACGCCATAGGAGTCGGCCACCAGTGGCGTGTAGTCGAGGCCTTCGTGGCCCTGGTATTTGCTGTCGATCGCGAAATCCACTTCGCCTTCGAGCACCAGCCGCTCGGCTTGCCGGGCGGCGGGGTTGCGCAGGGAGATGGTGATGCCGGGATAGCTCTCGCGGAACCTGGGGATGGCGCGGACCAGGAAGTGGTTGATGACCGAGGCGGCGGCGACGATGCGGATATGGCCGCGGTTGCCCTGGGACAACGCCATCAGGTCGTAGACCGAACTGTCGAAGCCGTTGACGACTTTCTCCGCCTCGGTCCGGAAGCGTTCGGCGTGTTCGGTCAGGGCCACGCGCCGGGTGGTGCGGTCGAACATTTTCAGGTCTACCGCCTCTTCCAGTTGCTGGATGGTGGCAGTGAGCGCCGATTGCGTCATGCACAGGCGCAGGGCGGCGGCGGTGAAGGAGCCGGTGTCGGCGACGGCCAGGAAGCAGCGCAGTTGCTTGAGGGTGACGTTGTGGCGCATGAGGGTGGGGGGCGGCGGCCAGGATCGCGGTCCGGTCTATTTTTCAGGATTTCGTAATAATCGGTCAGTCGAATTCGTTTGTCCAGATTAATAAGGGTCCATAGAATTTGGCTTCAACCACGGCGCTGTACTGCGTGGCGATGGATGCAAAGTGCCACTTTTCTCTCCCCCACAGGACCCCCAGATGAAGAGCTTGATCCGCCTGAGCACAGTACTGCTTGCTGTCCTGCCATGCCTGGCCCACGCCGCAGACGCCCCCGCCGCGGACGACGGCTACCCCAACAAGGCGGTGCGCATCGTGGTGCCGTTTGCCGCTGGCGGGTCCACCGATGTGGTCGCGCGCATCATTGCCGAGAAGCTCTCTCAGCAGTTCAAGCAGCCGTTCCTGATCGACAACCGGGCCGGCGCCAGCGGCAATATCGGCGCGGAGCTGGTGGCCAAGTCCCCGGCCGATGGCTACACGCTGCTGATGGGCACGACCGGCGTGCTGTCGATCAACGACCATCTGTACAGCCGCATGGGCTACAACGTGGCCAAGGATTTCGTGCCGGTGAGCTACGTCACCCAGAACGCGAACATCCTGGTGGTGTCGCCGAGCCTGCCGGTAACCACCGTGCCGGAACTAGTGGCGCTGGCCAGGAGCAAGCCGGGCTCGCTCAGCTTTGCCTCGTCGGGGGCCGGCAGCTCCACGCACTTGTCGGGCGAACTGTTCAAGTCCATGGCCGGTGTGGACATCCTGCACGTGCCCTACAAGGGCAGTTCCTCCGCGCTGACCGACTTGCTGGGCGGTCAGGTGACGATGCTGTTCGATAACGCGCCGTCCTCCATCGGCTTCGTGCAGCAGGGCAAGCTGCGCGCGCTGGCGGTGACCAGCCGCAAGCGCTTGCCCGGCCTGCCCAACGTGCCCACGGTGGATGAGGCGGGGCTCAAGGGCTACGAGTCGCTGTCATGGAGCGGGGTGGTGGCGCCGTCGGCAACGCCGCGCGCGATTCAGCTCAAGCTGAACCGCGCGATCGACCGGATCCTGGCGACCGAGGAGGTCAAGGAAAAGCTGGTGCAGCTTGGCGTGGAGCCCGTTGGCGGCCCGCCCGAGGTGTTTGGACGCCAGATTCAATCCGAGCATGAAAAGTGGGGGAAGGTCGTCAAGAGCGCCAACCTCAAGCTGAACTGATCCGGTGCAGGCGATGAACGTATTGGATACCCCCGGCACCGGTACCGGCGGCAGGACGCTGGCGGAGAAGCTGCTCTCGCGCGCCGCCGGGCGCGACCTGCGCGCCGGCGACCTGGCGATCTGCGAGCCGGATGCCACCATGGGCACGGACGGCTCGATCCCCATGGCGCTCGACTACCTGCGGCAGATGCAGCCGCAGGGCGAGGCCTTGCCGGGACCGGCCCGGCCCGGGCGCGTGGTCTTTGCGCTGGATCATTACGGCGCCGGCTCCGGCGCGCGCGCGCTGGCCTTGCAGGACATCGCGCGGGACTACGCGCTGGCGCATGGCGTCGGCGTGTTCGAGGTGGGCGAGGGCATCGGTCACCAGCTCATGCTGGAGCGCGGGCGGGTCTTGCCCGGGCACCTCGTGGCCGGTGCTGACTCGCATGCCGTGACCTACGGCGCGCTCAACGCGTTCGGCACGGGCATCGGCTCGTCGGACCTGGCCGGCGTCCTGCAGTGCAACCAGCTTTGGCTCAAGGTGCCCGGCTCGCTGCGTATCCGCCTGCATGGCGCCCTGCCGGCCTACGCGTCGGCCAAGGACCTGGCGCTGGCCATGGCGCGCCGCATCGGCGCGGGCGGCGCGAGCTACCTCGCGCTGGAGTTCGCCGGGTCCGGCCTTGCCGCGCTCGATATGGACGACCGCATCGTGCTGGCCAATATGTCGGTGGAGATGGGTGCCAAGGCCGGCCTGTTCCCCTTCGACGATTGCACGGCCGCGTACCTTGCCGGGCGTACCGCGCAGGCCTATGTGCCGGTAGCGGCGGATGAAGACGCTACCTATGTCGATACGCTCGACTTCGACCTGACCACGGTCACGCCGCAGGTAGCGCTGCCGCACCGCGTGGACGACGTGCTCGATCTGGCCCAGGCGCCGGCCACCAAGATCGACATGGTCTACCTCGGCACCTGCACCGGCGGGCGCAGCAAGGACTACCGCGAGGCGCTGGACGTGCTGCGCGCGGGCGGTGGCGTGGCGCCCGGCGTGCGGCTGGTGGTGACGCCGGCATCGGAAGCGGTGCGCGCCGAGCTGGAGAGCGACGGCCTGCTGGCGGCGTTCGCAGCGTTCGGCGCGCAGATCCAGCCGCCCGGCTGCGGTGCCTGCTGCGGTACCTGCGGCAGCATTCCCACCGATGGCATGCGCGTGATCTCCACCGCCAACCGTAATTTCAAGGGCCGCATGGGCAATCGCACATCGGAGATCTTCCTGGCGTCGCCGCGCGCCTGTGCCAGCGCGGCCGTTACCGGCCACCTGGTAGATCCGCGCGAGGTGGCGCAATGACATTGCCGCAAACCAGGGTCAACGCCGCAGCCAGCGCCGCGTCCGTCATCCATGGCCGCGCCCGCCTGCTTGGCGATGACATCAACACCGACTACCTGATCGCCTCCAGCCGCAAGAAGGACAGCCTGGACCCGCAGGTGCTGCGCCGCTACCTGCTGGAGGATATCGATCCCGCCTTTGCCGCCAGCGTGGCGGATGGCGACATCCTGGTGGCCGGGCATAACTTCGGCTGCGGCTCCGCGATGGAAGTGGCGGTCACGGTGGTGCTCGCCGCCGGGATCCGCGTGGTGGTGGCGCGGAGCTTCTCGCGCACCTACTGGCGCAACGCCATCAACAACGGCCTGTTGCTGATCACCGCCGATACCGCCAATACCGTCGATATCGCCGGCATTGCCGAAGGCGACCCGCTGACGCTGCGCCTGGACGGCGCCAGCGCCGAACTGATGGTGGGCCCTGACCCCGAGGCGCCCACCCGCCGCATTTCCTGCGAGCCCGTGCCGGACATCGTGCTGACCATCCGCGCCGCCGGCGGGCTCGTTCCCTACCTGCGCCAGCATCGCAAGCTTGCCTGACCTTATCCATTCGCGCTATCCATTCACGCTACCGAAGACAGCGCCCAGACCATGACTCTCATTGCAGCCCGCCTCAACAGGATCAAGCCGTCGCCCAGCTCGATGGCAGGACAACGCGCGCGTGAACTGCGCGCCAGCGGCCGGGATATCGTCGGCCTCACTTCCGGCGAGCCCGATTTCGACACGCCGCAGAACGTCTGCGAAGCCGCCACCCGCGCCATGTCGGCGTCCAGGACCAAGTACACCGATGTCGGTGGCACCCCCGAGCTCAAGGCGGCCATCGCCGACAAGTTCCGCCGCGACAACGGCCTGGACTACGCGGCCAGCGAGATCATCGTCGGCACCGGCGGCAAGCAGATCATCTTCAACGCGTTGATGTGCACGGTGGACGTGGGCGATGAGGTCATTGTCCCGGCGCCATACTGGGTGTCCTACCCCGACATCGTGCTACTGGCCGACGGCACGCCGGTCTTCGTGGACTGCCCGCCGGAGAACGGCTTCAAGCTGCGCCCGGAGGACCTGGAGCGCGCCATCACTCCGCGCACGCGCTGGCTGGTGCTGAACGCGCCCAACAACCCGAGCGGCGCGGCGTACTCCCGCGCGGAGCTCAAGGCGCTGGCCGAGGTGCTGCTGCGGCACCCGCAGGTGTGGGTGATGACAGACGATATCTACGAGCACATCCTCTACGACGGCCGCGCGTTCTGCACCATTGCGCAGGTCGAGCCGCAATTGAAGGCGCGCACGCTCACGATCAACGGCGTATCCAAGGCCTACGCCATGACGGGCTGGCGCATCGGCTACGGCGGCGCGCCAGCCGCGCTGGTCAAGGCCATGGTCAAGCTGCAGTCGCAGAGCACGTCCAATCCGTCGTCCATCAGCCAGGCCGCTGCGCTGGAAGCACTGAGCGGCCCGCAGTACTACATCGCCGAGCGCACGCGCATCTTCCAGTCGCGGCGCGACATGGTGGTGGCGGAACTCAACCGCATCCCGGACCTCCAGTGCCACTCGCCGCAGGGCGCCTTCTATGTGTATCCCTCCTGTGCTGGCCTGCTCGGCAAGCTCACGCCCGAGGGCAAGCGGATCGAGACCGATGAAGACTTCGTGCTCTACCTGCTGGAGGCGCAGAACCTGGCCGTGCTGCAGGGCGGCGCGTATGGCGTGTCGCCGTTTTTCCGCATATCCTTTGCCACCTCGGTTGCACAGTTGCAGGAAGGCCTGCGGCGGCTGCGCCTGGCGTGCGAGGCATTGCGCTGACAAAATATCCGCGAGCGCCGTGCCCGGCGCTCGCACCATCCGCTTTGGAGTTTCGCCATGATCAACGAATCCCAACCACTGCAGTGGCCCCCCGGCTATCGCATCAACCCGCGCGCGCCGGGCCCGGCGGCCGATATCGTCGCGGCCTTGCGCGCAATGCCGGTGGCCGCCATCGGCGATGCCATGAGCCGTAACGTGGGCGCCATCGGCCTGCGCCAGTACCATGCCCGCCTGGATACCGTGCTGTGCGGCCCGGCCGTGACCGTGCGCGTGCGGCCCGGCGACAACCTGATGATCCACAAGGCCCTGATGATGGTCGAGGCCGGCGACGTGCTGGTCATCGACGGCGGCGGCGACGTGACGCAGGCGTTGGTGGGCGGCCTGATGCGCACCACCTGCATCGCGCGCAAGCTTGGCGGCCTGGTGATCGACGGCGCGGTGCGCGACCTGTGCGAATGGGCGGAAGAGGGCATGCCCATCTTTGCCCGGGGGCACACGCATCGCGGCCCGAGCAAGGACGGCCCGGGCGAGATCAATGTGCCGGTGTCCTGCGCCGGGCTGGTGGTGATGCCGGGCGACCTGGTGGTGGGAGACGCCGATGGCGTGATCGCCGTGCCGGCTGCCGAAGCCGCCGAGGTGCTGCGCAAGACGCGGGCGCATCTGGAAAAGGAAGCGAAGATCCGCGAGGGCAACCGCACCGGGACCACGGATCAGGAACGGTTCGATGCGGTATTGAGGGCAAAGGGTTTGCCGGTTTGAAGGTCGGAGGGCCCTGGCCCTCCCGGCTCCCCCTACGAGACCAGGCGCCGCACAAAGAACGACAGGAAATCGATGGAAAGCGCCGGGTCGATTGCAGCCAATTGGCGGAGCGTCTCTGGTAAGGCATAGGAACGATCAGCGACATGATGTGTTCGTTCGTGGTCATCAGCCTCATGCTCACGCCAAGGCGCTCCCCGTCTGATTCCACCCTGATCGTTCTCGTCCCCCCTTCCAGGCCAGCCGCTAGCCACGAGAGTAGAATCTCGCAAAATTTTTCGCTTGTGGCGCACGGGAAACGACATGACACAGGGCAACGCCAACGCCGCCGCGGTGACCGGGCTGGACCCGGCCGCGGTGGCAAATCTACCGCACGGCCGGCAAGGCCTCACTGAACAAGAGCAGGACGTCTACGCCCGCAAGGCCGTGATCGCCTCGGCGGTTGGCTACGCGCTGGACGGCTTTGACCTGCTGATCCTAGGCTTTATCCTGAGCGCGGTCTCCGCCGGCCTCGGGCTGACCCGCACCCAGGCGGGCTCGCTGGTGACGTGGACGCTGGTGGGCGCGGTGGCCGGCGGCATCGTCTTCGGCATCTTGAGCGACTACGTGGGCCGGGTGAAAGTGCTGACCTGGACCATCCTGCTGTTTGCCGTCTTCACCGGCCTGTGCGCGCTCGCGCAGGGCTACTGGGACCTGCTGGCCTACCGGACCATCGCCGGCTTTGGCCTTGGCGGCGAGTTCGGCATCGGCATGGCGCTGGCCACCGAGGCCTGCCGGCCCGGCCAGCGTGCCCGCGTTTCCTCGTATGTGGGCCTTGGCTGGCAGGCGGGCGTGCTTGCCGCGGCGCTGCTCACGCCGGCGCTGCTGCCGTATATCGGCTGGCGCGGCATGTTTGCCATTGGCGTGCTGCCGGCGGTGGCGTCGTTCGTGGTGCGCCGCTTTATCGGCGAGCCGGAAGTGTTCGTTGCCAGCAGCAAGGTGGCGCGCAAGGGCAATCCGCTCAAGATGCTGGTGGCCGACGCCGCGACGGCGCGTGCCAGCCTGGGCGTGGTGGTGCTGTGCTCGGTGCAGAACTTCGGCTACTACGGCCTGATGATCTGGATGCCGACCTACCTCGCCAAGCAGTTCAACTACTCGCTGACCAAGTCCGCGCTGTGGACCTCGGTGACCATCATCGGCATGGCCATCGGCATCTGGGTGTTCGGCCAGCTCGCGGACCGCATCGGTCGCCGGCCTACCTTCCTGATCTACCAGGTCGGGTCGGTGGTGATGGTCTTTGTCTACTCGCAGCTTTCGACCCCCTACGCGCTGCTGTTCGGCGGCGCGGTGATGGGCCTGTTTGTCAACGGCATGATCGGCGGCTATGGGGCGCTGATCTCGGAGCTGTATCCGACGCAGGCCCGCGCTACCGCGCAGAACGTGCTGTTCAATATCGGCCGCGGGGTGGGCGGCTTTGGCCCGCTGGTGGTGGGCGCGCTGGCCGCCAGCTATTCGTTCGGCACCGCTATTGCCGTGCTGGCGTTGATCTATGTGTTGGATATCCTTGCTACGCTGTTTCTGATCCCGGAGCGCAAGGGCGTCGCGCTGGAGTAAGCTGGATCGCTAATATTCCGTTCCGCTGAATTTTTCGCGAAGGCTGTTGGTATTGGTGAGGTTTGAATCGGCTTGGGTTGGCATAGTGGAGTGGCCCGCTGACGCGGGGGCGTGCGTTGTGGGCGGGGTTTTCATGTTCTAGTGCAGTGTTCCATTCTGTTTGGAACTTAAGCGGCGGTTGGCGCGAATGACTTTCTGCAAGATGTCGCGAGCGC
>NZ_JBIUHC010000196.1:0-16902 GCF_044627735.1 Cupriavidus sp. CuC1
CGCCAGACCCAGGCCGTGGTCGAAGATATCGCTACGCGCCGGCGATGGGCCTTGCCCTATGCCGCGGTCATCGCCGACGCCAACGCTGCGGCCCAACCATCACCGCACGATCCACCGCCACCGCCGCGTGCGCAGCGTGCTGACTTCATGGTCGGTGACACGGTGGCCTTTACCGACCAGCACTTGCACGAGCGCATCGGCACCATCGTACGCATCAACCAGAAGACTGCTTCTGTGCAGTGCAATCCCGGTGAGGGCCACTGGCGTGTCTCGTTTGCACTTCTGCGCAAGGTCGTCGAGCTCTGAGCTTCCAGCCTTCCATCGACATAAGTACGACAAACATGTCTAAACGCAAGATCGAGCCGGACCGCGAACAGCGAATCGAGATGGAGGTGGTCGTCGACGCTTACAACTCAGAGGAGCGGTCTATGGCATGGTACTACTACCTCGAGGAGCAACTCACCGTTCCGTTTGAAGCTGAGGTTCGCAAGAGATCGCCAACCTCACCGCTCATCCCCGGCGACCGGGTTCAGGTGATCGCAATGGCGCCGGAGGAAGTGTGCGAGACTGAAGCCTTCGTGTGGATACGATGGAACAAGCGCAAGCTTGCTGTACCACTAGCGCAACTCGTGCCACTGGCGAGCGACGAGCTGACGCAGCAGGCCATTGCCGATTGGCAGTACTGGCGGGAGCGCGGCTATCAGTTCTGACATCAGATCGTCAGCCGTGATGTCATAGCATCCGATGCCCCCCCCAACGCCAATGACCTGACGGAGCAGTATTCCCAAGTCAACATGGGTTCTGCTGACGGATACGGCGCACGCGTGCCATCAGCTAGGACATGCCGCATCGAGACGAGTGCGGTAGTAGGGAAACAAACTTGTCCAATCGGGTCGCCGGCCTCGTACACAACCCGCCTTAGCGGCATGTCCAGCAGCATCAGATGCCTCGACAGACGGCTCCATTCTGTTGGGGGGAGCATGTCAAGCAGACGGTTCTGCGTCATATGATGTTTGATTGGCATGTGCTACTCCAAGTCAACGGACTTGAGACCGTATCGCTATCACGGCATGTTCTTGCCATCACTCACAATGCATGCTAGGTTGCAGTGGTCGTCACCGATGCGCGGATGGACTCCTCCATAGTGGGAGCTCCCAATATCGGACGGTCTCAAGCGCACTTTCCCATGTCCGGATCGGAGCGTCTGTACGGTGCCGGTCAAGAACCTCTGCTCGCATCGGGAGCTATCCGCAACACCAGCTTCGCTCTGCGCCCAACAAACACCCGAAACCGGGGTGCGGGTGCGGTACTTGGATGCAACAGAACACCTTCTGCGCGTGAACGCTGGCTGCCATTCTCAGAAAGGACATTTGAAGTTGCGCAGCTCCAGTATGCGGTCCCTGAATTTGAGGTACCACCTCCGTTTCACGGAGTCTGGAGATCTGGCCCACCCGCGCCTGAAGCGGATGCGTGATGGCTGCGTACCGGAGCAGTCCCAGGAGCGAACACAACAAGCCCACCACGATACATAGGCCGATGATCTGCCACTTCATGCGTGTGATGCTCACCTTGGCTCTCAAGGCCGTGCCGTGGCGAGCGCTGGCGACGGGAGCTCTGGCCGCTGCCACATTCGGTGCCGGCTGGACGGTGAACGGCTGACGCAAGGATGCCAGTTGGCCGAGCTCACCGCAGCGCACGCGCGGGCGGATCTGGCCGACGCCAATGAGGCGCTGCAGGACCTGGGCGCCGCCGGCGCAACCATGCGGGCGAGGACAGACGAGTTCGCCGACATCCAATCGACCCTTGGCGCCAAACTCGACGCCATCCGCAAGGAATTGAAGAATGCGGGGCCTTTGCCCGTGGATTGCCCCCTGCTGCTGGCAGGGTCGGCCGAATCTTGTCGCCAGGATGGTCCGTCTGTCGAGAAGTACATTGTCCCCGGAGCTTCACACCCGACGGTTACCCATCGCGCATGTCCAGGTAGGCAACTGCTGGTCGCACAGCAGGTCACAGCTTCAACTTCCAATACTCAGATCTTGTCGAATGTGACAAGGCAAGAATGAGCTTTGCCATCCCTACATCATGCCGCTTGACGCGCGGCGGACGGCGACACGTGTCGCACAGCGGTAAGAGAACGGCGTTGCCGCCGTTCCCTCCCCAAAGAACTATACGAGCGAGTTTCCCCAAATACAGCTCAGGCTTCGCTGAAGCACCTTGCGTCGATGCCGGCCTTGTTCCACACGGCACAAGACCTGCGCGAACGTCCTATCGTTGGGTCCCCCAGCACTGGGAGCAAGGCGCTGAACTGCCTTGCGACGGTCTCTTCCAAGCAGCCCTACAAACAAGCCTCAGATACTGGCCCGCGCCAGCTACTACCTCGCGGAAGTCTGCGCCCTTTCGAGCCGGGGCAAAGTTCGAACCCCTATCCGGACCATTACAGCCCGGCGTTCGCTTTCTCCGCGTTCTCTTACCCACTCCCCCACCAGCTTTCCTTGCGGGTCACCTGCCGCGGCTTCGATACACTGAAGTTACGGCGAAGGATCGGGCTTACCACGGGGGGACGTTCCCAATCTTGCCGGTCCGTCATTCTGACGAGCCTATCCGGTTAGCACCTGTCTATTCCCCGACGGCGCCTTGACGACGTACCTCCATTTCAAAGGGAAGCAACCGGCCATTTACCGTTCTGGTCAGAGCCTGTCAGCAGCTTTGGCTCATCGAGACTAACGAGGATTCCAACGACCGCACGATGCTCAAGCTGCACCTGGATATCCATTGACACCACACTGGACGCTTACCGTGCCGCTCGGTAGTTCGATGCGAATGACACCGCCAAAGCGAGCGTCGGTCATTTCACACGACCCGCACGGCCTTGAAGCGCCTATGAGTTAGGACTTGGGCACGGATGTTGCGCTTCGCGCCAAGTCGCATCTGACAATGCAAGTGGTGGCGAAAAAGGGGACGTCATGGGATCTCACTCAACGATGGCGCTGATAAAAGCTCTTCATCCGACCCAACTCACCTTGGGTATGCATCATGTGCGACAGAAAATGGACGCGAGCCGGGCTCATGTAGCAACGTTCGAGGAGTTCATGGAGCGACGTCCCGTCAAGGCCGTTTTGGGTCCCAATGGTCAACTCTACATCATTGACCACCACCACTGGGCACGCGCATGGCTGGAACTCGGCAAAGAACAGACGCCGATTGTTGTTGTGCGTGACTTGCACAAGCTTGGAAAGCGCGCCTTCTGGCAACGAATATCAGAGCTGGGGGATGTCCATCCCTACGACGAGCACGGTGTTCGCCGATCGATCTCAGCGTTGCCGCCAACTGTGGAAGGAATGATCGATGACCCATACCGCAGCCTCGCGGCGTTCGCGCGGAACGCAGGCGGGTACAGAAAACCAAAATGCGCCTACGCTGATTTTCAGTGGGTGGCATTCTTCCGCAAGCATGTGAAGGGCGATTTGCGCACCATTCACGGCTTCGCCCAGGCGCTAGCTGACGCCACGCGTCTTGCGCGCAGCCGCACAGCCCGCAAGCTTCCAGGCTATCTGGGCGCCTAGTGATCTGACGACCCCGGCACTTTGGATCGACGCACGAAGCTGATTTTCCCATCGCGTTCCACGACAATCCGATCCACCCCCGATAGCGATTCCGTCTGCAAGGACTCGCGGAGATTGGCGGCGAGATCGCGTTCGCTAATCTCGGTACGTGCAAGTGCGTCGTGATCCAGCGTTCCCTTCGAAAGCAGGTCGATCGGATTACCCCCGACGATACGGTCGAAGGCAGAGAATCGCGTGGAGAGCCAGCCGACAGACCGATGCATAAGCACGAGGACAACCGATGCACCCACTGCGGCGCCCATCGAGGTCGCGCCCACCACGGCGCGTGACAGAACGGCGCCCAGCAACAGCATGATGCACAGATCAAACGAGGTTTTTTGGGCAAAGGAACGACGCCCGGCCAGCCGCAACAGCGCCCATGCGATCACGAAGACGACTGCAGCGCGCAACATCGCTTGCCACCAAGTAGGATGCTGGGTCGCGGCGAACAGAGTTTGGAGAAGATCGTCAGCGGTCATCTGTGTGAGGTGTTTGAGTTGTTCCGCAGTTCCTCGCCAGTTGGTGCCAGGTCCTATTTCTGTCCTCTCAGGCGCGCTCGCAAGGCGTTTGGAGGGCACCCTATCACGGGATGCCGGTTCCGCCCGATGAGCCACCATACCGGAATCACCGCCAGTGATGAGTGCCTTGCGTCCCGCGAGTCGGCCAGAACCCCGATAGCTAACTTCGCCATGGCCGGGCCGTGGCGTCATTTTGTCCGCAAGTCCGGGCCA
Source organism: Cupriavidus sp. CuC1 (assembly GCF_044627735.1). Taxonomy (NCBI): domain Bacteria; kingdom Pseudomonadati; phylum Pseudomonadota; class Betaproteobacteria; order Burkholderiales; family Burkholderiaceae; genus Cupriavidus; species Cupriavidus sp. CuC1. The sequence continues at coordinate 4,334 of NZ_JBIUHC010000196.1, forward strand.
CGGCTGGGTCTGTTCGGAGAAGGGCTGGCCGGGATACTCGTGCCTGGGATCGCGTAGCGGCGGCGTGCTCGCAGGGCCTCCGCCCACTGCGGCACTTGGCGCCTCGCCTTGCCCCGCGGCAGACGCTATCGAGACCACCAGCGAGGCGTCCGCTCCTCGACCCAGCCGCCGCCGGGCCGGCGTTGGACATGATGATTCCTCCTTTAGCGTCGGATAGCCGGGCAATCGGCTTGCAGCCATACCCAGTCGATGACCGACGGCGTGCAATACCCAGGCCAGGTGCATTCGACAGCAGGCCAAAACACCCCATCTAGAGCTCGCTCGCTCGTAGTGATTGCCAGTGCAGATGGATCCACGTGTGTAAAAACTGCGCGCCTGGGGAATCCTTGCAGGTAAAAGAGCGTCAATGGGCCGTGGGCCGGACTAGGGCGGGCGCCTACCTGATGTACACCTCAGATTGGCACCCGTACGCGCCAGGAGCGATCTCGGTTTCCCAAGCGTTCGCCACGACGGCGGCGATCCGGCACGCCGGGACGCTTCGGCTCGTAGCGGTCGAGTTTCTGGAGGGCGTCTTCGTGCGCGAATGGCATCAAGCTGGCGCGGAAGAAAGCTGCAACGGAAATTGTGGACGGGTGCGACTCGCGGTGCTTGGGCACTCGCCGAAACCGGTCTTCGCTAGGTGCGTTAGCAGACATTCGCACTGCCGAGCCACGTGCATCCTAGAAGCCCCACTGGAAGGTTCCTCTCAACCTTTCATTCGCCTCGCCGCTCTCCCTGGTGCCGGCGGGGCTTTTCTCGTCCCTCGTCGGGGCGGCAGATGCTCCCCGTTGTGCGCGTCGGGAAACTGTCATTGAGCTATGACCGGCGATTCTGACCCAATGCCCGCAAGCTCGCGTGCAATTTGCTTAGGGCTCCTAATATTTTGACGCCCCAAGCCCGCGCGCGCCGTTGCGGCTCGAACTGGAATGCTGCCGGCCCTGGTGAAATATTGACGAGGCGATCCATGGCTTCGTGGGTACTATGGCATGGGGTTAGGCGGCCGCCGCAACCGGTATCGAGGAGCGATCGCGGACTATATGGACTGGATTCCTCAAGCCAAAGCGCTGGGGTGCCCATAATCTTTGCGTTGCACTTCTATTCTGCTTACATTATGAAAGATGAACCGTAGGATGTGAAACGGGGGCGACATGCACGCGAATAAGTTTGCGAGAGGATACCTGGAATTGGCTGGCATCCTGGCGGTGGCAGCCGGCCGGAGCGTTCAACGCGGCGAAGGACCAGCGAAAGGTGACTTAGTCACGGCCCATAGCGAGTCGGATCCCTCCGTGGAGTTCAATTTGCTCATCATCGAATCGAACGCACCGGGTGAGTGGGTGGCAGAGGTCTTTGCCATTGGATGCGGGCTTGAGTCGTTGGCCACGTTTGACGGCGTAGATCTCGGGGACCACGTGCAAATCTCGCTGGAAGAGATTTCAGGGATCATCAGGCATACTTCGGCGCAATAATGGCAACTCGCGGGGGCCTCCTTCATGGCGAGGGAGCCGGGAGGAGTGACGCATATGCCGTGCCAGCTAGTGGTCCTGTGAAGGCAATTCGCGCAGCCGTTCAAGCGCTTCAAGCGCGGTATTGCAGTCGTCTTCGCTGCGCAGTCGTTGGGTGTCGATGTAAATCAGTATCGATCTCACCACGAGGTTCTTGTCCTCACACCGGGATGATGCTGCGGAGACGCACTCGACCTCAAGCTCCGATCGCAAGCTTTCGCGGATGATGTCGACAAACAACCTGCAGGCGGAGGGGTGCAAACTGCTCCCGGATGACGAAGCAGGAACGGCGGCTGCACCAGCTGCCGGGCATAGGATGCAGAGCTGAAGCGCCAAGGTGATCAAACACATTTTCTGCGATGAGGCTATTGTGGCGGCGCAGATATCGCAAGACGTCCGCCTGCCGATTGTGGCGGTGATCCTGGCTATCACCCCCATGGGACCCTCGGACAGATGTGGACCGCGTCCTGGCACTTGATAGGAATGCATGTCTCTCACCCTAGGATGTCATCGCTGAGAGCTGTCCCTGCTGCTTAGTCAAAGAATATACGCAGGAGGTAAGGCAGAGGGACTCGGCGACGCATCATGATCAGGCCGGGGTCAGCGGGCATCAGTGGGCGACTTCGCACCGCGGGAGGAACGGGTTCTCGGCCTTCGGCCCTTTTGCGATGGGATATCCAGCGTGAGCTATTCCGCTACCAATTCCCCAGAAGTCTGGACACTCCAGTGCACAACAACCTTGTCAAAGGCTTCGCCAGCAAGACCTTGCCGACCCTGGAACACCATCTCGACGCGGCCCGCCGCCTCGAGGCCGATGTTGAGCACTACCCCGCGTCTGGTGGCTTTCAGTCCCCGTCGGCATACGTAACGTTACCGATGGCGACTAGAATGGCAGTCTGGGGACCCCGAGAACGCAGTACGCCTTTGCTTCGTCGCCGTCGTCACTCGACGAGGGTGGGACGGATATTGCAATGCCCGACCGAGGCGCTTATAGGACTGACAGGCCCATGCTTACCACCGTGACGGGATCCATTCTGCTTGAGGCGAGTTATATCGATGGCCATCACGAGGAGGCCCGTTTCCCGTGTGAGGTGATTGAGATGACGCTCAACTTTTCCTGCCCTAGTTTGACGGTGCGCGGCGTGGCCGTCCAACATCTGGTTGCTCTGAGATGGACGCCAGATCGAATCTCGTTTGTCGTTACGGAAGGGGCGCAACTTTGGACATTTAAGCTTAGGGAACCACCCATCGCCATCGGCCCGCGCATGGCGCGTTTCGAACTAGCCAGCGCTTTACCGTTCACAAATTCCCCCGGCGATATTTGATGTTTGAAGTTGACGAAAGTCAGGGCATGATATCGCACGATTTGGCGCCGAGGTCTGAAGTCCTTGTCTTCAACGCCGAAACGTTTGCATCCTTCCCAATTGTGCAGTAGGTGGTGAAGGTCGACGTCGCGGCAAGCTCAACGTCGTCGTGCTGGACAAAGCCAGGTAACTCTGCACCTGACGTTGTTGTTTCTCCCGCCATACAGCCCGCAACTGGCGCCTATCGAACGCGTATGGTGGTTGACAGGGCGTCTAGCGTTACATAACCGGTACTTCGCCACGCTTACCGAAAGTCCTCTCGGCGGTCGACCAATGGAAGAGATCAAATGAGATTCTGCGACGACTATGCTGTTGCATTATTTAAGAGGCCGTATTCAGAACCGATAGCCTAGACCCAGCACCATCACATCGGAATCGCGGCTATTGGTCGTGACGGTGCGATGCCAGGAAAAGCGCGTGGTCCAGGACGGGCTGATGCGATAGCTCGCCGACATGGTGAACAGGCCGAGCGTGTGCGTGATGCCGCCGCCCTCGTCCCGGTCCCGCGCCACATAGGGCCCCAGTCCGATCCCCAGCGTCAGATGATCATTGAAGAACGGCCGCACCAGCCACGCCTGCGCTGCAACACCCTGCCGGCGCACAACCCGGGCATCACCCTCGTTCAGATAGGTGGCAGTGAGGTCTACGTAGGGCAGAACGCCGCGCCGGTACTCCACCGCGAAAGCGGTACCGCTGGGTGAATCGAAGTTGTTAATGATGGTGGTGCCGCCGAAAACCGTGAGCTCGTTGTTGGTTGTGTTGCGAGTGTACGAAGGCGGTGGCACCACCGGGCCACCCCTGCTCCCTCGATCAAGCTGATAGCCAACGCCGATCAGGAAGGTATTGGTGTCGATGCTGCCAAATGCCTGCGCCCGGTTGTATCGCGCCTGCACGATCCACGGACCGCCGTTGATGTACCACGTGCCTGCCGCGCTGATCAGGATTCCCCAGCCATGCTGGTCATTCACGCCGCCTTCGGCCGTTCTCACCGTGGTATCGAAATAGCGATAGGGACCGGCCCCAAGCGAGAAGGCGAAGCGCCGGTCCGTCGACAGCAACCGTCCCCACAACTGCGCGCTATGTCCATCGCGATGATGGTTGGTGACGTGCCCTTCGTTCAGGTAAGAGAAGGAGGCGTAGACGTTGTCGGTCAGGTTATGGGCGTACTCGTAGGTGTAGCCATAGGTTTTCTCTCCCAGCGACGGCGTTTGCTGCAGCCCGCCAAGTACGTAAAACTCCTGGGCGTAGGCCGCATGGGCGATGCCCATCAGCAACGCCGCGCAGAGTGCGGCATGCATCAGGTGACGCCGGCCATCCCATTGGCCCACGCCGAACCCAAGGTGATGTCGCATGAGCGGTACTCCGTGGTTGAGCATGCCACGTGGCAATCTTGCTGCGGCGCAGCGGGCGTTAGACGTTCGCTTCACAAGTCCGTCTCCTGTGACAGCACGAGCGGCAATTTCTCGCCAGCAGGCGAACAGCATCCAAGTGATTCACTTCGCTCACCGGCAATCTTTCTCACTGACGCGCAACGCATACAAATAGAAGCTCTGTTCACCCCATGCGCCGGAGACGTTGGCCCATCCCGTCCGGCGCTTGCCCAGATCCGCATTGACCCAATGCTTGAGCTCATGCCGATTCACCGGATACAGCTGCTAAGCGGAATCTGGTTGAACGAGATTCTACTCTCGGTGCTGGTGTGCCACCAGTTGACAGTGCATAGGGCCGCATCTTGCGTGTGTCCTCGCGCACGAAGGTCCTGTGCATCCGCACGCCCAGCCGCGTATTCCACCTGCTCGAATCCGCGCCGGACACCCGAGTGCCATTGGCCTCCGTGATGTCGTCTTCGCTAACAGTTGCCCGTGCGGCTCAACCACCCAGTCCGAACGCGACGATGAGGGAGTCGGCCCAAGGCCTCGCCGAGCAAGGTGGCTCCAAGGTCAGCAGAGTCACGCTGGCGGCGGCTTTACGCCGCGCTGGAGTTGTACTCTATGCAAAGCCCAGTGAGCCCGCGCATTACGGCGGCAGCAATTCTCACCGCCTGGAGCCGGCCGATCCTGGCAAGTACATCAGTGGCCTGACCGATGCCGAGTGGGCGCTGGCGGCCGACCTGTTCGAGCAGCCAAACGTCGGAGACAATGATGCTGAGTCCTTATTAATTCGCCAGATTAATCCTACTTAGAGAGGAACGAGATCCGCCTGACCCGGAACCTGGGGGATCTTGACTCCCTGCTTGCTGTATCACCATCTGGCTGTATCGGCCGCCAAATCGACATCCTGTTCGGTCTGACGAACAATATCCTTGCCGGCTCCCAGAAACTGCTCAAGCTGAATTTGCAGACGATGAAATCGGCCTTGGCGGAAACGGACGAGCCCATGTGGATGGCGTTCGCTGCCAACGATCCGCAGGAACTGCTGGCACTACAGGCCAGTGCTGCGCGCTGGTGGAGGCAGGCCTTGCCGTCAATTGGCCGATATCGCCTCAGCCCCACAAGCTGAATTTGCGAAGGTCGCCGAGGCAAAATACGAAGAGCACAAGCGCAAGATGCAAGACCTCATCGACAACGCTGCGAAGGGCACCCCGGCCGGTTCGGTGTCGCGGGCTTCGAAACGAATGGTCTCGTTGGCCGTGCCCCCGAGACATGATATGAAAGGTGAGCATTGCGGGCAGGGCGAAGTCGTTTCTGTCGGTTCTGATCCGATTCCTATAGTTAATTCAGTGTAGGGCCGGATGCTGCGTGCTACTAGCAACTTTAGCTTGCCCGCAGTTGAAGCGGGCCGGAAGCGACTACCGATTGCTGGGGGTGTGCTGCGTGGATCCACGAAGCCGTGCTGTCCTGGCTGCGGTCCAAAGGCGCGCCTATGGCGCCTGGAAGCGCCGCCGCCGGACTTAGAGTGCGCCGCGTCGACGCGAAGGTAAGGCCGCTGATGGATCTGGAGAACGAGGCGCGGGCACGGCGAAGTCGCCATGCTCCCGGCGCCGGTGGTAAGCGGACGTGAAAAAAAGACCGCGGCGCAGTGGCGCAAGCGGTCACGGGAATTCTCGTCAGGGTCAAATTGAGTGAGTGCTGACGTCTGCATCATTAGGCGCTGGCTGACTATCCTCAAAAGGAGGGGGGCGCGCCTTCCTTCATCACTCTGTAGCACGCCGTGATGCCTGGCAGGCCCAGTTGCCCAGGATCGGCACTGCCTCGTCATCCAGCCGTGCCCTTTGAGGAGGCAGCAAAATCACCGGCCGCCCCGGAAACAGACGCTTGGCGAGTGCTTGCGGTTGCGCCTCCTCCGGAAATGGGCCGATCTGAAACACCACAGGGCCGGTGACCTCGACGATCACACAGCCGGTCGGCACCCAATATGCACAACAAGTTGGAACAGTCGGGCTTGCGGGTCGGTCATGCGAAGATCCAGGCCCAAGGCTTAAATGAGGGTTCGACGGCGCTAGTCACTTGTGTCGCCAGGACATCTCGCACATTACCCAGATGGCAATGATTACCCCGGACAGGTGCAGCGCTTCGTCGCTGAGAGGGAGGATGGCTAGATCAATGGAAGCTGCGGCACGCACGCCAATGACGATCAGAGAAAGTAGGCCTGCGAAGCGGGCGATTATCTTTGCCAGGACCCGTGCCATCTCCGGTGGCAAGGCATCGTCCTGCTTGACGTCTAAGCCGCTGCCGTGGGGTATGGCGGGGAAATTTGCTTTGGTTGCCATGGCGCTGGCTCGAGCCGGGTCATGCTGCCAGGAGTTCGGCCGGACGAATGCAGTGAGTTCGTCCGCTGGGCTCCCCGATTGCGAGGATTACGAGATCGACGCCATGGCGCGCCGCTAGGGTGCTTCCAACACTCACGGCTTCGTCTTTGGATTCGAACTCGAGGATTGCTGTAACTGTGCCGCAGACTTTCAAGATCCAGCCAGTTTGCCCGGCACAAACCATAAAGTCTCTTCGCATTGCAATTCCTCCTGAAGGATGACTAGAGTGTAGAAGAGGCGGCTCAGAAGCGCCGTCGGCCAACGTCCTACCTAGCTCGCGGCACTCTCGAAAAGGTCTTGTCCCCGGCACGCGGCACCGGCTTCGCACCCGTCATATTGGGCGATGCACAGGCGAGATGTTCGGAGCATATTTGACGGGATTGCCGTCGGTGACGGAGCGGGATTGATTTGAGTGAGCCGTCGTAGGGTGTGCAGATTTCGCACGCGGCGGCACTACGGTCTCCGCTGTGGGTGGCGGTGACCGCACAGATGGAAAGGCTGGAACGGCTTTGCGTCGGACTTCTTTAGCCCGCCGGCAGATGGCGGGCCCGATCGGCGCCGCGGACATCGCATCTGCCATGGCCCATGCCGGATGACCGCGGGCAGTCATGGAGACGATCATGCCAAGGGCATCGAGCATAGCGCAAGCCAGGGCAGATAAGCGGGCGGGCAAGGCGCCGACCACCCAGGCCGGCCATTTCGTTCACGACGAGATCGAAGCCGTGCGCCGGGGTAAGCACGGCGTGCGCTCGGCCAAGCAGGCCATAGCGATCGGTTTGTCGGAGGCACGCCGCGCCGGCGTCGATGTGCCGCCGAAGAGGGAGGCTACAAGGACAGGGACCAAGTCCGCAAGCACCAGGTCAATGCCCGCCAAGTCCGCCGCCAAGGGTGGCGACGGCAAGGTGGCGTCGCGACGGGCCAGTTCAGAAAGCAAGGCTACGCGCGCCCGCGCTGCTCTTGAAGCACTCAAGCGGGAGGGCACAGCCGGTGCTTCGCGTCAGGCGCTGTCCGCTCAGTCCAAGCGCGCGGCAAGCACACGCACTGCGGCGGATCGTTCAGCGTCCGCCAAGAAGGCTGCCATAACCAAGGGGGCGGCCGGCCGCTCCGAAGCGGCCCGCAAGGCCGCGCGCACGCGCGCAACGAGAAAGCAGGCAGGGCGCTAACACGAGTCAGCAGGCGGCTGGCAGGGGAGGGCGGCGGCGCCTCTCCGGCTACGGAAACCTGGCACAATTCACGGTGCGGCGGTCGAGCTCTCTCGCTATCAGTGCAGTTGCTCGAGTCGTCTCAACACCTTCGGGCAGGCGCACGTTAGGACGCTGGCTGGCGCAAACTGTTCGCACTAACTCGAACCTGGCGGAGCTAGATGCTGTCATCCCTGCTCGGAAGGCTCCTGATGCCTGCGTTCACCAATGCCTTGCCGAAGATCGGCGAGACGGAACGCGCCGCACTGGAATCCGGTACGGTTGGCTTTGAAGGCTGCTTCTTTGAAGGCAAGGCCGATTTCGCAAGGCTTGCAGCGATTCCGGCCGAGCAGTTGACTGAGGAGGAGCAGGCCTTTCTCGCACAGCGCGTACCGGAGTTGTGCGGGATGCTGGACGACTTCGCGATTGACGAGGCGCACGATCTGCCGGAGGAAGTCTGGCACTATCTGCGAAAGCATCGATTCTTCGGCATGATCATTCCGCGCGCCTATGGCGGACTCGAGTTCAGCCATGCCGCCCATGCCGCGGTCGTGACGCGCATCGCCAGTGTCAACATCGCTGCAGCGGTGACTGTCATGGTGCCGAACTCGCTCGGGCCGTCCGAGCTGCTGGTGCGTTACGGTACCGAGGCACAGAAGAACCACTACCTGCCGCGCCTGGCACGTTGCGAGGATCTGCCATGCTTTGCGCTGACCTCTCCGTATGCCGGCTCGGACGCCGCCGCAATTCCAGATATCGGGGTGTTGACGCAGCGCGAATGGAACGGCGCCATGACCGCGGGCTTTGCGCTGACCTTTTCCAAGCGCTACATCACGCTGGCGCCGGTAGCTACGGTGGTTGGCCTTGCCTTCAACGCTGTTGACCCGACCCGGCCCGCCGGCACGCAGCAATTGGGCATTACGTGCGCGCTGATCCCGGTGCCACATCCGGGTCTGCGAATTGGCGCGCGCCATAGGCCGATGAACAGTGCGTTCATGAATGGCCCGGTGCAAGGGGAGGATGTGTTCATTCCGCTTGACTGGGTCATTGGCGGCAGTAACAACATTGGCAGGGGCTGGGGCATGTTGATGGAATGCCTGGCCGCCGGCCGGGCGATATCGCTGCCTGCGATCGGCGCGGCGCTGCAGCAAACCTCGCTGTATGTCGCCAACGGCTATGCTCGGATGCGCAATCAGTTCGGTCTGCCAATTCAGCGCTTCCCCAACATCGCCGCACCGTTGGCAGAAATGGCCGTTGATCTGTATGCCACCGATTCTGCGCGGCGGCTAACGACCAGCGCGCTCGATCAAGGCGAGCAGCCCAGCGTCGCCAGCGCCATCCTGAAATACCATCTGACGGAAGCGGGCCGCCGCGCGATCAACCATGGCATGGACATTCTGGGCGGCAAGGCGATCTGCGCCGGCCCGTCCAATCTGCTGTCGACCGCCTACCGCCATGCGCCTATCGCCATCACCGTCGAAGGGGCCAACATCCTCACGCGTGCGCTGATCATCTTCGGTCAGGGCGCCGTGCGCTGCCATCCCTATGTGCTGAGGGAAATCCAGGCAGTCGAACAACGCGACGCCATTGCGCTCGGCGACGCCGTGCTCGGGCATGGCGGCCACCTGTTGCACTGCTTCTGGGGCAGTCTGGTCCATGCGCCGCGTGTGGGCGATGTCCCACCGGGATTCGAGCGCGAGGCGCACAGGATTGCCCGGCTCGCCGCCAAATTCGCCTTCACCACCGACATTTGCATGGGGGTACTCGGAGGCAAGCTGAAGCGGCTGGAACTGCTGTCGGCACGGCTGGGCGATGCACTATCTCATCTTTACATGGCATGCGCCTGCTTGTGGCGCTACGCCGGGCAACCGGAGGTCGAACTCGCTCCTATCGTGCGCGGCGCAATCCGGCAACAGATCTGGCTCGCCAGCGAAGCCTTGCGTGGGCTTTATGACAACGTATCCAATCCGGTGTTGAGGATAGCCGGCAAAATCGCGCTACAGGGACTCAGCCCAATCCACCGCCTGCGCGATTCGGAAAAGCTTGCGATTGCTGATTCACTCGGAGATCCGCGGGTCATCCGCCGGCTGTGTCCCGATATCGAAACGCCAAGGGCTGGGGGCCTGCGCGATTTGTATGATTTGCTGGCACTAGCGCAGGAACTCGGCGAGACGGAAAGCCAGCGCCTGGCCGGCGCCATTCGCGAACTCAAAACGCTGGAAGACATCGCCGTCGCCTCCTCGTCCCCAAAGGCCCTTGCTTTCCTACGCGCGCTTGACAAAGTGATCCAGGTGGACAGCTTCCGCGCGGACGATGCGGCGCGACGGCCTCACGCCTCACAGCTGCTGCGTCGAGAGCGGCGGTGACAACGGTCATTGGGGGAATTCGGCTGGCGCAGATGCATGACGAAGTGCGTGAAATTGTTGGCCAGCGGAACGCGCCGGCGGCCCCGGAAGTCAGGGTGATGCCCTGGGGCCGTTCCCTTCGCGTTGGAACCGGCGTGGCTCACGATGCTGGCTAGCGGCTCGTCGCGGTAGTGTAGTGGTACAGCGAGGGTGCCGAAGGAACATTAGTATTGGTAGTGCAGCGAAAGATCGACGACCGTATTGGTTGCCTTCTGCGTGATCGGACTGTGCGCCGCCGAGCCCGCGAGTTGGCCGACCGCAACGTCGCCGGTGACAAACCAATGCTCGCGAAAGAACCAGATCGCGGAGATGCCCGCGCCGTATGACTTGAGGCCCGCATCGGCCTTGTATTGCGGATAGCCCGAGCGCGCTGCCTGAGCCGAGGTGACGCCGAACCACCGGCTCATGTAGCGCGCATCACCGAAGGTGACGGTAGGGCCGGCAAACCAGAAAAAGCGCTCCGAACTGCCGGGCAGCGGCAGGTAGGCGCCGATATCGCCGATCCAGCCGTCGGTGCCGCCCAGACTGCGCCGCACATCGATGCGCACCACCAAGGGAAATGACGCCGACACCACATACTCGCCAAAGAGCTTGGTCTCAACCGCGAAATTGATGTTGCCTAGTCCGTTGAGACGGCCGGGATCGTCGGCCATGCGCCGGCCCAGGTTGTAGCCTATCGCCACCCCCGCGCGCCAGTGGTCCGCCCAAAGCAGGTTCACGCCGATGCCCTCACCGGTGGAAACAAAGAACAGGTCGCGGTAGCGGATATCGAAGCTGGGGCCCGCGAGCACGTGATAGCGCTGGGTGCCTTCGTAATACGGTCGCAGGCTGGCGGCGGCCCCAACCTGGACCTGCCAGTCGGGCACCTTGGCCTCGTACAGTTTCATCAGCGGGACACCGGCCGAATATTGCCACTCGGCCAGCGGCGACGGTGTCTGCGCGCGAGCGCTCAAAGCGGCAGCCGCCAGGCCCACCAGCAGGGCAGCCGGCCACCGGGCCGCAGTATTGCTGTTATCCGCCATTCGTCCTCCTTCACCGGGCTGATTGGCCGCGCATAAAGCCGGGCCTGTCGCCGACTAGCTCTATCGAGCCTCGGCGCCCGGAGCAAAGGGCATTCGGCTATGTCTTCCTGCTTCAGGATGCCACGCTTACTTTGCGTTAAGACTACAAAATCCTTGCGGCTTTTTCAAAGCACCGCTACGCCGCGGTGGTGCGCCCGGGGGCGGCGGTGCGGGCGCCGCCATACTTTGCGTTCGCCGGCCTATCGGGCTTAATGGCGAAGAAAGGCCCGCCACCGGCACGAAGCGCTGGCGGCCGGGGTAGTCGCCGGTGTGGGCCAAAGGTAGCGACTCGTTTTAGGCCCGACGGGACTAAAACGGATGACCAATGTCAAGGTCGCTGGCGAACGAAGGTCCAAACTTGGTAAGCGGCGGATCGGGAACATGCAATTAGAGCTCGATTGGCGCGCATTCTTGCCTCGCGGCTCGCCAGTTCGATGTGGTAGGCCAAGCGCTGGAGGAAAGTCTGCTGACCGGGCGCGAGTGCGACAAAGGTGCAGCCGATGTGATGCACGGTACGCTCGCCTGCTAGACCGTGCCCGACTACCTGGAGGTCAAATTCCAATTCACCCTGGTTGCGAAAGTCGAGCCTGCACTTCTGCAAGATCATTCCCACCGGTAACCGGTCCGTACACGCACCCTTGGAGCGAAGGCCCACACCGGACAGGGAGAGGTCGGCGATATCCAGCGGTCGGGCATGTGAAGCTCAGAGCGGTAGCCCATAGCGGCGTGCGGTCGTGCACGGGGATGGCGGCGGCGCTCGAAATGATGGAGCTTAGATGGGAAAGGTGCGGCGCAGGCCGGGCCGCCCTGATACTTGATCAGGGATGGTCTGCCGATGACGAAGTCAATCCTGACATCGCGCAGCACAGCGGAGACAGCAATTTCGTCCGATGTCAGCAGTAGATCCCGCTCGGCATCCGTGCGGCATCCATCGAAGATGAAGGTACAAGATACGGAGTCAACCTGCAGCACGGTGGTGGCAATCTTGTAGCTGTCGCGCGCGCTTAGTCGAACAACGCACTTCAGCCAAGCGAGATCGAGCAGCACTGCACTGATTTGCATGGGAAGAGTCAATCGGTGGCGACCATCCAATGGATCATCGCTTGGCGCTTGCGTGCTATTCGGTTGGTGCTTGGCATCGGGTTTTTTGAGGCTCACGAAGATCCTTCAATAGAAGAAAGGGAATCGATGAGCTAGCCGTTAACAAGATCTGTTGAAAACTTGAAGAAATCGCCCTAGGATCCTTGTCCGGCCTAGGGTCACTCCCCA